>NZ_JBILQX010000003.1:0-64774 GCF_044372965.1 Elstera sp.
GAATTTAATCATGCCGTGCGTCCCCGTTGGGCGAGGGCGGCGAGCAGCCGGAATAGCGCGTCAAGGGTGAGGGCCAGCAGCACAATCGGCACCGCGCCCAGCAGCACAAGGTTTCCGGCATTGGCGGAGACGCCTTGGAACATGAGCGCCCCCAATCCGCCCGCGCCAATCAGGGCGGTGACGGCGGCAAGGCCAATTGTTTGCACAAGGGTAATCCGCACCCCAGAAAGAATGACGGGAAGGGCCAAGGGCAGTTCTACCTGCCAAAAAATCTGCCGAACCGTCAGCCCCATGCCGCGCGCCGCATCCAAAGTGGCGGCGGGAACGCCTGCGAGCCCTTCCGCCATGTTGCGCGTCACCGGGAGAATCGCATAGAGCGTGAGCGCGACCGTTGCCGGGGCAAGGCCGATGCCGCTAATGCCGAGGCGTCCCAAGGCGGGAAACAGCGCCGCGAGTTCAGATAGCGGGGCCATCAGCAGCCCGAAGAGGGCAATCGACGGGATGGTTTGGATCAACCCAAGCGTTCCCAAAACAGGGGCTTTCAGCGCCGGGTTTCGGTGCAGGCGCACCCCGAGCGGCAGGCCGAGCGCGAGGGTGGGCAGCAGCGCGAGGGCGACGATTTCCCCATGCCGGAACACCGCCTCGGCAAAGGCTTCGCGCTTGGCGCCATATTCTTTTAACAGGGCAAGATTATCGAGCGCGCCGCTTGTCAGCAGCAGGACGGCGGGGGCGAGCCCTAGCACCATTAGCAAACCACGCCCGGCAGGGGGCAGGGCTAAGCGCTTGCCCGCATCCACCGCCAGCAGCCCCGCGAGCCCCACTAGCATCCAGCCGCCTGATCCGAAGGCGGTTCGGCCCAGGGGGGAGGCTTGGGCGTCTGCCACCACCCCCGCGCCCCAAAGGTAGAGCGGCGGCACGGTAAGGGCGGCGGTAAGCGCTAGGAGCGCGCGGGTTTTCACACTGAGCCGGGGAAATGCGCCCGCCGCGAAGATCGTCAGCAGGGCGAGCCCGAGGCCGATCACCAGCGGCAGCGGCAGCGCCTCCCACGGCACCGCCCGGCCCGATAGCAGCCGGTTCGGGGCGTGGGTGAGGAGCGGCAGGCCAAGCCCGGCCAAGACAGCGCCCAGGCCGAGCAGGAGATAGACCCGCGTTCCCGTCGCCTCCGGCGGCATGCTGGGTTACTTCTTCACAAAGCCCTTTTCGGCCAAATAGGCGGCGGCAACCTGTTTAGCGTCTTGGCCTTCGATGGCGATTTTGGCGTTGAGACCCCGCAGCACATCGGCGTTCAACGAGGCAAATACCGGCTCCAAGCTGGTGCGGATGGCGGGATAGGCGGCCAGCACCTCCGCCCGAACCACAGGGGCGGGTTCATAGACGATCTGCGCGCCCTTATTATCTTCCAAGGCGACAAGACCCAGGGCCGAAATCGCGGCATCGGTGCCGTAAGCCATGGCGGCATTCACGCCGGAGGTTTTTTCGCCCGCCGCGCGCAAGGTGACAGCGGTATCGCCGCCCGCCAGCACCAGCAGTTGATCGGGTTTCAAGGTAAAGCCATAGGCGGCTTGGAAGGCCGGCAGGGCTGCGGGGCTTTCAACGAATTCCGCCGAGCCTGCGAGCTTCACCGCGCCGCCTTTGGCGACCCACGCGCCAAACTCTTCCAACGTCTTTAGCTTATTCGGCCCGGCCACATCCTGGCGCAGGGCGATTGCCCAGGTATTGTTGGCGGGGGCCGATTTCAGCCAGACCAGCTTGTTCTTTTCATCCAGGCTGCGGGCGCGCTCGTAGCCCTCCGCCGATTTCTTCCAGACGGGATCGGAATCTTGGCTGTGGAAGAAGGCCGCATTGCCCGTGTACTCGGGATAAATATCGATCTCGCCCGCCAGCAGCGCGCCGCGCGTGATTTTCGTCGGGCCGAGTTGCAGCTTGCTCACGGTTTTAATGCCGTTGGCTTCCAGCGTTTGCTGAATGAGATTACCGAGCAAGCTTGCTTCCGCATCAAGCTTGGAGCTCACGCGCACCGGATCGGCGGCGTGCGCGCCCGTCACCAGTCCTAACGCGATGAGGAGCCCCGCCCCTGTGTGAGCGGCACGCTGACGGAGGATGGAACGCATCGTCATGGCTTATCCCTTTCAGGGGAGGGTGAATAAAATGAGAACATAAGCGCCTTCTTGGACAAGCATCAAGTGTTTTCGGCCCGCCCTATTTCGCTCTCACGCGGGAAAGGGTTACAGGCACGGCGGGGCATGGCCCATCCCTTGCTTCCGAAGGCGCTATGAAACTCCGAGTTCTGGTTATCGACGCGAATGAAACGCGGGCAGCGGGCACGCAAGCGGCGCTTGCGGCGGAGGGCTGCATTGTGCTGACCCCGCCGCCCGCGCCGATGCCGCCGCTCGCCGATCTGGTGCAGGCGCTAAGGCCCGATGCCGTGCTGATCGAGATGGATAACCCCAACCGCGACGCGCTGGAGCAAGCGCAAATCCTTCAGCCGGGCGGGCGCGGCGCACCGATTTTGCTCTTCGCCCCCGGCGGCGATGAAGAGGCCGTGGCGGAAGCCTTGCGCGCCGGGGTAAGTGCCTATGCAGCGCCGGGGGTGGATTTCGGCAAGGTTAAACCGCTGCTCGATCTCGCCATTGCCCATTTCCGGGCCTTCTCCACCCTGAAGGCGGAGCTTGCTGCGGCGCAACGATCCTTAGCGGATCGTAAGCTGATCGAACGCGCCAAGGGCATCGTCATGCGCGAGCGCGGCTGTGAGGAGGAGGAAGCCTATCGACACCTGCGCCGCCTCGCCATGGATCGCGGCCAGCGTCTTAGCGAGATTGCTCAACAAATCATCACCGTTGCCGAGTTGCTGTCGAAATAGGCAGTATTGTTGAAAAAAATAGGGCCTGCTTCCTGACCAACGTGCTGCACTGCCGCGAAACCTGGACTTGGCACGCAGATTGCTAAATCGGGTTCAGGTGTAAGGGGCAATGGCGTCCCGAACCCGCAGGACAATGGCGTCCGAAGACCGATTGTTCCCCGATTCTGGGGGCAGTTAGGGCTTCGGGCGCCTTTTTGTTTTTGGAGCCGCCTATGCCGTCTTTGGCCGATCCCGTCAGCCCTGCTTCCGCTGCCACTGCCACCCGCGTCGCGGTGAGCCTTGGCTTCATGCCCTTGACCGACTGCGCCCCGCTGATCGTGGCGCAGCAGGAGGGTTATTTTGCCGCCGAAGGGCTGGAGGTGAGCCTGTCGCGCGAAGCCTCCTGGGCCAATATTCGCGATAAGGTGCTGGTCGGCGCGCTGGAGGGTGCCCAGATGATCGCGCCGATGCCGCTCGCGATGAGCCTCGGGATCGCAACGCCCGTAACGCCAATGGCGACGCTGCTGACGCTGTCGGTGCAAGGCAATACGATTGCGCTGGCGCAAAGCCTGCTCGATGCGCTGGGGCCGGAGGCCGCTTTCGAACGCCCGCTCTCCGCCGCCCGGCTGAAAGCGGTTCTGCCGGAACTGACCGCCCGGCGCGGTCGCCCGCTGACCTTCGCCGCCGTCTTCGGCATCTCCACGCATATGGTGCAACTGCGCGATTGGCTGGCGGCAGGGGGGATCGACCCGGATGCGGACCTGCGGGTGATCGTCGTGCCGCCCGCCCAAACCGTGGCGCAGATCGAAGCGGGTAATCTCGATGGGTTTTGCGCGGGCGAGCCCTGGGGCTCCTGGGCAGCGGCGCGCGGCGTCGGGCAACCGGTGGCGCTGAGTTCCGATATTACGCCGGGCATGCCGGAGAAAGTCTTTGCCGTGCGCGCCGATTTCGCCGCCCGCGCGCCGGAAACCGTGTCGGCGCTCATTCGGGCCTTGGTGAAAGCTGGGGCCTGGTGCGATGCGCCCGCCAACCGGGCCGAGCTTGCGCGTCGTCTCGCCGCGCCTGAATTGCTCGATCTGCCCGAAGCGGTTATCGCCGCCTCCTTGACGGCAGAACCCCCCTTCACGCCGCGCTTTCACCAGTTCAGCGGCCCCTGGCAACGCCCCGATTTAGGCGCGGGGCAAGCCCTGCTGACGAGCCTCAAGCGGTGGCGCTTGGTGCCGCCCGAAACCGATTCCGCCGCCGTCGCCCGCTGCTTGCGCGCCGATCTCTTCGATCTTGCTTTTTCTGCCGCTTAAGGAGTTTGACCCATGCGTGATTTTTCCCGTCGGACGCTGCTGAAAACCTCCGGCATGGCCGCCACGTTGGCCGCCGCAAAATCCCTGTTTCCGGCGGGCGCTTTTGCCCAAGGGGCGGGGCTTGAAACGACGAAAGCCACCTTGGGCTATATCGCGCTTACCGATGCGAGCCCGCTGATTATCGCCAAGGAAAAAGGGCTGTTCGCCAAGTACGGCATGCCCGATGTGGAGGTGGTAAAACAGGCAAGCTGGGGCACGACGCGCGATAATCTCGAACTCGGGTCGGGCGGCGGCGGCATTGATGGCGCGCATATTCTGACCCCGATGCCCTATCTGCTGCAGCTTGGCAAAATCAGCAAAAACAATCAGCCCGTGCCCATCTCCATTGTGCTGCGGCTCAATACCAATGGTCAGGCGATTTCGGTCTCGAACGCGTATAAAGATCTGAAGGTCGGCCTCAATTCGGCCCCGCTGAAAGATGTGTTCAAGGGCGTTGCCGCCAGCGGCAAGGAAATTAAAATCGCCATGACCTTCCGGGGCGGCACCCACGATCTCTGGATTCGGTACTGGCTGGCCGCCGGCGGGATCGATCCGGATAAGGACGTTCAAACCATCGTCGTGCCGCCGCCCCAAATGGTGGCGAATATGAAAGTCGGCTCAATGGAAGCCTTCTGCGTTGGCGAGCCGTGGAATGCCCAATTGGTCAATCAGGGCATCGGTTACACCGCCGTTTCGACCGGGGAGTTCTGGAAGGATCACCCGGAAAAAAGCCTCGCCTTGCGCACGGACTGGATCGAGAAGAATCCGAAAGCGGCGGTCGCTCTCACCGCCGCCGTGCTCGAAGCGCAACAATGGTGCGATAAGCCCGAGAATAGGGAGGAAATGTGCACGATTGTCGGCAAGCGCGCGTGGTTCAACGTGCCGGTTGCCGACATTATCGGGCGGACGAAGGGGGATTTCGATTTCGGCACGGGCCGGAAAGAAACCAATGCCCCCTATGTGATGAAGTTCTGGGCCGACCACGCCTCCTACCCGTTCCAAAGCCATGATTTATGGTTCCTCACGGAAAATATCCGCTGGGGCGTGCTCGCGCCGGAAACCGATCTTGCGGGCACCATCAAGGCCGTGAACCGGCAAGACGTGTGGCGGGAGGCGGCGAAGTTGATCGGGGCAACCGGCCCCGAGGGCACCAGCCGAGGGGTCGAGACCTTCTTCGATGGCATCAAATTCGACCCCGCCAATCCGCAAGCCTATCTGGCCGCGCAAAAAATTAAGCGCGTCTGATTTCGCTGCCGCCCCTGCCTTAGGAGAGTTCCCATGACCGATACGCCGCTTCCCTCCCCAGCACCGGGCCTGACCTTGCCCCGCCTTCCCGCCTTTGCCGCCTTCGGCAAATCGGTGGCGGCGCGGGTGTTGCCGCCCTTGGTGATGTTGGTTTTGCTGATCGGTCTATGGGAGCTCGCCGCCAGCGGGCCTAAGGCGGCGCTGCCCTCGCCGAGCCTGATTTTCAAGCAAAGCCTGGAGTTGATCGTCGATCCGTTCTACGACCGGGGCGGGCTCGATAAGGGGCTGTTTTGGCATATTCTCGCCAGCCTCACCCGCGTGGCGCAAGGCTTTGCCATTGCCGCCGTGGTGGGCGTGCTTACGGGGGTGCTGCTGGGCCAAAGCCAACTTGCGCTGCGTGGGCTCGACCCTTTGTTCCAAATCCTGCGCACCATTCCGCCGCTTGCGTGGTTGCCGCTCTCGCTGGCCGCTTTTCGCGACAGCAATCCGTCGGCGATTTTCGTGATTTTCATTACCTCGGTCTGGCCGATCCTGATCAATACCTCCGTGGGGGTGCGCGCCATTCCGCAAGATTATCGCAACGTTGCGGCGGTCTTGCGACTCAATCATCTTGAGTTTTTCTTCAAGATCGTCCTGCCCTCCACGGTTCCCTATATCTTTACGGGTCTGCGCATCGGGATCGGCCTGTCGTGGCTCGCCATTATTGCCGCCGAGATGCTGATTGGCGGCGTTGGGATTGGCTTCTTTATTTGGGATGCGTGGAACAGTTCCAACATCTCGGACATCATCGTCGCCCTCGTCTACGTCGGTCTGGTCGGCTTCTGCCTCGACCGGGTGATCGCGGGCATCGGGGCTCTCTGCGCCCGTGGCGCTAAAGCGTAAGGGAGGCCGGGATCATGACGAAACCCTATCTGCAAATCAGCAACGTGGGCATTCAGTTCGGCACCAATACCGTGCTTCAGAATGTTTCCCTCGATATTCAGCGCGGCGAGTTTCTGGCGATTATCGGCCACTCGGGTTGCGGTAAATCGACCTTGCTCAATATCGTCGCCGGGCTGCTGCAAGCCACCACGGGCGGGGTATTGCTGGAAGATAAAGAAGTGAACGCGCCGGGGCCGGATCGGGCCGTGGTTTTCCAAAACCATTCGCTGCTGCCGTGGCTGACGGTGGAAGAAAACGTGCGCCTCGCGGTGGATAAGGTCTTCGGCAAAACCAAAAGCCGGGCCGAGCGGCGCGACTGGGTGCGCCATAATCTCGATCTCGTGAACATGAGCCACGCGCTCGTGCGTCGCCCCAATGAGATTTCCGGCGGGATGAAGCAGCGCGTTGGCATTGCCCGCGCCCTTGCGATGGAGCCGAAGGTTCTGCTGATGGACGAGCCCTTCGGCGCGCTCGACGCCCTCACCCGCGCCCAGCTTCAAGATACGGTGATGGGGTTGCAGCAGCAGCTCAATAATACCGTGCTGATGATTACCCATGATGTTGACGAGGCGGTGCTGCTCTCCGACCGCATCGTAATGATGACCAACGGTCCTGCCGCCACCATCGGTGAAGTGCTGACCGTGCCGCTGGCCCGCCCCCGCGACCGCCTGGCGCTGGCTGCCGATCCCACCTATGTGGCCTGCCGCGCGGCAGTGCTGCAATTCCTCTACGAACGTCACCGCCACCCAACGGCGGCGTGAGGAGCCCGATTATGCGAGACCAAATTTCCCCCGACCGTTCGCGCCTGCTGGTTATCGGTAACGGCATGGCCGGGATGCGCACCGTCGAAGAGGTGCTGAAGCGCGATCCCACCCGCTACCGGGTGACGGTGATCGGAGCCGAGCCGCACGTAAACTATAACCGTATTCTGCTCTCGCCCGTGCTAGCGGGGGAGAAGAGCTTTGATGAAATCGTCATCAATAGCCGCGACTGGTACGATGCGAACAATATCGAGTTGATTGCAGGCGATGCGGCGATTGCGATTGATACCGCGCAAAAGCAGGTCACGACCGCCTCGGGCCGCGTGGTTTCCTACGATAAGCTGCTGCTGGCGACGGGTTCCAACCCGTTCATTCTGCCGGTGCCGGGCAAGGAGTTGCCGGGGGTTTGCGCCTTCCGCGATATGTCGGACGTCGATACGATGCTGTCGGCAGCCCAGCGCTACAGCGATGCGGTGGTCATCGGCGGCGGGTTGCTCGGGCTCGAAGCGGCCAATGGGCTCGCGGCCCAGGGGATGAAGGTCAGCGTCATTCATTTGATGGATACGCTGATGGAGCGCCAACTCGATCCGGCGGCGGCGACGTTACTAGCCGACGATCTAACCCGGCGCGGCATCGACATTATCACCGGCGCGGTGACGGAAGCCCTGATTGGGGCCGATCGGGTGCAGGCGGTGCGCCTGAAAGACGGTCGGCAAATCCCCGCCGATCTGGTGGTGATGGCGGCGGGTATTCGCCCGAATATGAGCCTCGCGCAGGCGGCAGGCCTCGCCTGCAATCGCGGTATCATCGTCGATGACGGGCTCGGCACGTCTGATGCCTCGATTTATGCCGTGGGCGAATGCACCGAGCATAACGGCCAGATGGTTGGGCTGGTCGCGCCGATTTGGGATCAGGCCAAGGTTTGCGCCGATCACCTCACGGGCAAAACCACAAGCGCCTACAGCCCGATCCAGCCCCCGACGCGCCTTAAGGTGACGGGCATCGATATGCTCTCGGTCGGCCAATTCAACGGCGGCGAGGGCTGTGAAGATATCATCCTGCGCGATGGCTCACGCGGTGTGTATAAACGCCTTGTTCTGAAAGACGATATTCTTGTCGGCGCGGTGCTCTACGGCGACGCCAAGGACGGCGGCTGGTACGTCGATCTGATGGGCAAAGGCGCGCCGCTCGGCGATTTGCGCGATACGGTGATCTTCGGGCCGGGGTTAACGGCGAGCGGCTCTGCCGACTCCGGCCTCGCCGATCTGCCCGACGAGACCGAAATCTGCGGCTGCAATGGCGTGTGCAAGGGCACGATTATGGCCGCGATTGCCGACAAGGGCCTGACGACGCTGAAAGAGGTGAAGACGCAGACTAAGGCGGCTGCCTCCTGCGGCTCCTGCTCCTCCAAGGTCGAAGGCTTGCTGGCTCTCGCGCTCGGCGGCGACTATGAGGCTAAGACGGTCGAAAGCGTCTGCGGTTGCACCGACCATTCCCATGAGTTCGTCCGCGCCGCGATCCGCGACCAAACCCTGAAGAGCATTCCGCAGGTGATGAAAACCTTGGGCTGGCGCACGCCCGGCGGCTGCGCTTCCTGCCGCCCGGCGCTGAATTTCTATCTACTCTGCGCTTGGCCGGGCGAGTACGAAGACGATAGCCGCTCGCGCTTCATCAACGAGCGCGCCCACGCCAATATTCAAAAGGATGGCACCTTCTCGGTCATTCCGCGCATGTGGGGCGGCGTCACCACCTCGGGCGAGTTGCGCGCCATTGCCGATGTGGTCGATAAGTATGAAATCCCCAGCGTGAAGGTCACGGGCGGGCAGCGCATCGATTTGCTCGGCGTGAAGAAGGAAGATCTGGTCGGCGTTTGGGCCGATCTCAATGCGGCGGGCATGGTCTCCGGTCACGCCTACGGCAAGGCGTTGCGCACGGTCAAAACCTGCGTCGGCTCCGAATGGTGCCGGTTCGGCACGCAAGATTCGACCGGCATGGGCATTAAGCTGGAGCGGATGACCTGGGGGTCCTGGCATCCCCATAAGGTGAAACTCGCCGTCTCTGGCTGCCCGCGTAACTGCGCCGAAGCCACGATTAAGGATTTCGGTGTTATCGCGGTCGACTCGGGCTGGGAACTTCTGATTGGCGGCAATGGCGGCATCGCCTTACGCGGGTGCGATTTCCTCGTGAAGGTCACGACCGAAGAGGAAGTCTTGGAATATTGCGCCGCCTTCCTCCAGCTCTATCGGGAAGAAGCGCGCTACCTGGAGCGCACCGCGCCCTGGGTGGAGCGGGTCGGGCTCGCCTCCATCAAATCCCGCCTGCTCGACGACGCTGAAAACCGCCGCGCGCTGGCGTCCCGCTTCGCCTATGCCCAAAGCTTCGCGCAGATCGACCCCTGGGCCGAGCGCGTCGGCGGCATGGATGCGAATGAGTTCAAACCGATGCTGGTGGAGGCGTAAATGGCGCTTTGGCTCGATATTGGCCCGGCGGCGGATGTGCCCAGCCAGGGCGCGCGCAAACTGATGTTTGCCGGGCGGCAAATCGCGATTTTTCGCACCGCCGAGGGCAAATTCTTCGCGCTGGAAGACCGTTGCCCGCATAAGCAGGGGCCGTTGTCGGACGGGATTGTTCATGGCGATTGCGTCACCTGCCCGCTGCACGGTTGGGTGATTAGCCTTGCCTCGGGCACCGCCCAAGGGGCCGACGCGGGGCAGGTGCTCAGCCTGCCGCTGGCGCTCGAAGGCGACCGCCTGAAACTCGATATCGCCGTTCTCAGCTCTGCTGCCGCCGAGTAACTGCTATGCCCGACGCCGCCCTCACCGTTCTGCAACGCACCACCTGCCCCTATTGCGGGGTCGGCTGCGGCGTCGAGATTCTGTCGGCGGACGGTGGGGCGAGTGTATCGGTCCGCGGCGATGCCGCCCATCCTGCCAATAAGGGGCGGCTCTGTTCGAAAGGCTCCGCCCTTGCCGAAAGCCTGACCCTGCCCCATCGGCTCACGCACCCCCTGTGGGACGGCGCGGCGGTTTCCTGGGATCTCGCGCTGGATGAAATCACCGACCGGCTGCGGGAGGTTCTGGCAACCGACGGGCCGGAAGCGGTGGCCTTCTACGGGTCCGGCCAACTGCTGACCGAGGATTATTACGTCCTCAATAAACTCGCCAAAGGTTTCCTCGGCACGGGGAATGTCGATACCAACTCGCGCCTCTGTATGGCCTCGACCGTGGCGGGGCATAAGCAGAGCTTTGGCACCGATACGGTGCCGGGGCTTTACGACGATTGGGAGTTGGCCGATCTCGTAATCTTGGTCGGCAGCAATACGGCGTGGTGCCATCCTGTGCTATTCCAACGCCTGCTCGCCGCCCGCCGCAGCCGGGGCCTCAAGATCGTGGTGCTCGACCCGCGCCAAACGTCCACCACAGCAGACGCCGACCTGCATCTGCCGCTTCGGGGCGGCTCTGACATTGCCCTGTTCAGCGGTCTGCTGCGGGCGATTGCGGACGGCGGCGCGGTCAATGCCGCCTATGTCGCCGATCATACGCGCGGGCTGGACGAAGCCCTCGCCACCGCCCCCGATCTTACCACCGTGGCCGCCGCGACCGGCCTGTCGCCCGTGCAAATCGCTGCCTTCTATAAGCTCTTCATCGAGACGCCGAAGGTCGTGACGGTGTTCAGCCAAGGCATCAATCAGTCAAGCCACGGCAGCGATAGCGTGTCGGCGATTCTGAATGTGCATTTGGCGACGGGCCGCATCGGCACCCCCGGCGCGGGGCCGTTCTCGATCACCGGCCAGCCGAATGCCATGGGCGGGCGGGAAGTCGGCGGGCTCGCCAACCAGCTCGCCGCCCATATGGATTTCGCCTCTGAGGCCGACCGCGACCGGGTGCAGCGCTTCTGGAACGCCGCCAATCTGGCGCAAAAGCCGGGGCTGAAAGCCGTCGATCTTTTCCAGGCGGCGGCGGATGGGAAAATCAAATTCCTGTGGATTCTCGCGACCAATCCGCTCGCGAGCCTCCCCGATGCCGATATCGTCCAGGCGGCTTTGGAGCGCTGTCCCACGGTGATTCTCTCCGATTGCGTCGCCGATACCGAAACGGCGCGTTATGCGCATTTTCTGCTCCCTGCCGCCACTTGGGGCGAGAAAGACGGCACCGTTACCAACTCCGAACGGCGGGTATCGCGCCAGCGGGCCTTCCGCACCCCCCAGGGCGAGGCGAAACCCGATTGGTGGGCGTTGGCCCAGGTCGGGCGGCGGCTTGGTTTCACCGAAGCTTTCGCCTACGAAACCTCCGCCGATATTTTCCGCGAGCATGCTGCCCTATCAGCGTTCGAGAATGACGGGCGGCGCGATTTCGATTTGGGCGGGGCGGCCACGCTTTCGAACGACGGTTATGACGCGCTACCGCCCTTCTGCTGGCCCTGGCGCGCGGGCGAGGCACCCAGCTTGGAAACGCGCTTCTTCGCCAAGGGCGGTTTCTTTACGCCGGATGGGCGGGCGCGCTTCATTCCGACCGGGCCGACCGCGCCACTCAGCCAAACCAGCCCCGATTTTCCGCTGGTACTGAACACGGGCCGCGTGCGCGATCAATGGCACACGATGGGCCGCACCGGAGCCACACCCCGGCTGATGAACCATCAGCCGCGCCCAACGGTTTCCATCAACCCGCAAGATGCGGCGGCCCTGGGATTGGCGGACGGCGATTTGGTGCGGCTCACCAGCGCTACGGGGGCGGCGATCCGCCTCGCGAGCATCACCGACGCCCAGCCGCGCGGTGAAGTTTTCGCCTCGATGCATTGGAACGGCGCTTGGTGCGGCGGCGGGGCGGTGGGGCGGGTGATTGCGCCGAATGTCGATCCGCGCTCGGGTCAGCCGGAGTTGAAATTCACGCCCGTTGCCCTCAGTCGCATTACGCCGCGCTGGCAAGGCTATGCGCTGCTGCGGGATGCGCCGGAACCTTTGGCGCAGGGGGATTTGCCGGGGCTGTTCTGGTGCAAGCGCCCCTTGGGCGACGCCTGGGCCGTCGAGCTTTGGGCATTACCCGAGAGCGACGCCGTGCCCGATGGCGCGTCGCTATTGGCGGCGCTGATGGGCGATGCTGCTGATGCGTGCGTGCCACTGACCGTGGTCGATTCGGCGCGCGGGCGTTGGCGCAGCGCGTATCTGCAAGACGGCAAGCTGACGGCAGCCCTGATGCTGGGACATGGGCCGGAGATGGATCAACTTCTGCCCTTCTTTACCGAAACCAGCCTGACCAATGCGCAAGAAGTCCTCGCCGGTCGGGTCGCGGCCCCCAGTACCGGACCGATGGTTTGCGCCTGCTTCCAGGTGAGCGCTGAGCGTATCCGTTCCGTCATCGCGTCCGGGGAAGCGACCAGTGTTGAAGCGATCGGCGCGCTGCTGAAAGCGGGCACCAACTGCGGCTCCTGCCTTCCCGAACTGAAAGGATTTCTGCGCCATGCCGATGCCCCGCTTGTCGCGTGAATTGCCTGACCCCTCGGGCGCTCTGTCGCATTTTCCAGTGTTTTTCGATCTGACGAATGTGCCGGTTCTCGTGCTCGGCTCGGGCGATCTGGCCGAAGCCAAGGCTCGCCTTGTCGCCCGGTCGGGCGCGCGCGTGATCCGTTGGGATCGATTGGCGGAGGGGGCCGACCTTACGCCGTTCCGCTTTATCATCGCCGCCCCGGTGGGGGATGAGATCGACCTTGCCGCGCTGCGGACCGCCGCCCGCGCTGTGCGGGTGCCGCTGAATGTGGCCGATACGCCTGCTTTTTGCGACTTCATCCTCCCGGCGATGATCGAACGCGGCCCCGTCACGGTGGCGGTTTCGACGGGCGGGACGGCCCCGATTTTGGCCCGCCTGCTGCGCGCGGTTCTGGAGAAAGCCATTCCCCCTGGTTACGGGCTGCTCGCGAGCCTCGCCGGGCGCTGGCGGGAGCGGGTGACGGCGGCACTGCCGGAGGCCCCGCGCCGGAAAGCTTTCTGGGAAAGCATGCTCTCGGGCCCGATTGCCGATCTGGCGCTCGCGGGCCAAGCGGAGGCCGCAGAAGCTGCGATAGCGGCGGCGCTGACCTCGGACCAGCCGACGCCGTCCTATCCCGTCGCCCTGGTCGGAGCCGGGCCGGGTGATCCCGAGTTGCTCACTTTGAAAGCCGCCCGGCTGATAGGGGCTGCCGATATTATTCTCTATGATGCGCTGGTCAGCGACGGCGTGCTGCGACTTGCGAAACGCGAGGCCAAGCTGATCCCCGTCGGCAAGCGCTGCGGCGATAAAAGCTCGATGCCGCAGGAAGCCATCAATCAGGCGCTCTTGGAGGCCGCGCGCACCGGCGGGCGCGTCGTGCGCCTCAAGGGCGGCGACCCTGGCGTGTTTGGCCGGGCCAGTGAAGAAATCGCTTATCTCGGTGCCCATGGCGTTTCGAGCGAGCTTGTCCCCGGCGTCACGGCGGCGCTGGGGGCAGCGGCGGCGCTCCGGTGTTCCCTCACACAACGGGGCGTCGCCCGCACTCTTACCCTTGCCACCGCGCAGACCGAAGATGGGATGGCGGACCATTGGGCCGGGCTTGCCAAAGCGGGCGGCACCTTGGCGCTCTATATGGGCAAAGCGGCGGCGGGGCGGCTCGCGCGGGACCTCATCGCGGCAGGGCTCGATCCCGCAACCCCGGCGGTGGCGGTGGAAAACGCCTCGCTGCCGCATCAGCGGGAGAGCATCACCAATCTCGCCGAACTGCCCTTCGCGCTCGCCGATGGCCGGTTCGAGGGGCCGACACTCTTGCTGATTGGGGCGGCTTTGGCGCAGACTCAGGACCGAGTTTCTTCGGCTCTGGAGGTTGCCCCGGCGGCATGAGCGTTCACGATACCCATTCTTTCGCCCCTTACGTCCGCACCCTGGGCCGAGGGCCGGGCCGCTCGCGCTCGCTGACGCGGGAGGAGGCGCGCGACGCCCTGACGCAGATTCTGACCGGCCAGGCGCTACCGGAGCAGGTTGGAGCCTTCCTCATGCTGCTGCGCTATCGCGGCGAGGACCCGGACGAAATGGCGGGGCTGGTGGAAGCCGCGCGCACGGAAATTCCGGCGTGGGACGTGGGCGGCGTCGATCTCGACTGGCCCTCCTACGCCGATGGGCGCACGCGCGGGGCCGCGCATTTTCTGCATGCGGCCAAGTTGATTGCGCAGAGCGGGAAGCGCGTCCTGCTGCACGGGCTTCCCAGCGGGCCGGGGCGGGAGGCGATTGGCGATGGTCTTGCGGAAACCGGCATTCCGATCGCCGATACCGAAGGCGCAACGCGCGCGGCGCTCGATACGGGCGGTATCGCCTTTGTGCCAACGACGAGGCTCGCGCCGGGGATCGCCCGCTTGCTCAGTCTGCGCGGGATTTTGGGGCTGCGCTCGCCGATCAATACCGTGGCGCGGCTGCTGAACCCGTTCGATGCGGCGGCGGGGGTCGATGGCGTGTTCCATCCCCCCTATATCCATGTGCATTTGGAGGCGTCGAAACGCCTGAACCGCGTGCGCTTGGCCGTGCTGAAAGGTGGCGGTGGCGAGGCGGAGCGGCGACCGGAGAAGGTGATTACCGTGCATCTGCTGCGGGGGCAGGCGGTCGAAGAAATGCTGTTTCCCGCTCTTTGTAGCGCCGATGCCGACGATGCGCTCGAGGGGCGCGCCACGGTTCAGGCGACCGTTTCGCTTGGTTTATTGGCCCTTGGTGTGGCGGAAACGGTGGCGGCAGCAGAGGCGGCGGCTCAAATCTTGATCGTGTAACGGGTCATGGCGATGGCGTCTTCGTCCAAGGCCGTGCGGAAGGCGGCCCAGCGCTCCGAATCGGTGGCCACGGTCGGCAGCAGCGGGCGCGGAATCGTCCCGGCTTCCAATTTTCCCGAAAGCTCGCCCCAGATTTTATTGATCCGCTCCACATAGGCCGGGCTGATATTCTTGCTGGCGGCATCGACGTTGAGGGAGAAAAACGTCTCCATCATCTGCGCGTGCGACCAGAGTTGCGGCGTTGGGTTCATCAACTTCAGCCAGGCCTGCAAGGCTTCCCCGGCCGCCGCCGAGCGGCGACTGGTGCCGCCGAGGCTGGCAACGCCCAATTCGGTCATCACCATTTCCGTGATAACGACGGTGCCGCCGCGTTTGGCCGCGCGCACGATTTGTTGCATCAAGCGGGCTTTATTGGCGACCGGTGTTAGAATCTCGTGGGCGGCGACGATATCGAAGCTATTGGCTTTGAACTGCGCCGTTGCCGGATCATAGGCCGTCACGGCGGCCTTCTGCGACAGTTCAGCCGCGTCTGAGCGCTGTTGCGCGATCCCGGCCAAAGCGGCGGAGGGGGTCATTGAGGTGGGCCAACAGCCGTAGTGGCGGGCGAGCACGCGGGAGAGACCGCCAAGGCCCGCCGAGGCAATCAGCACTTGGCTGGCCACCGTAATCGGCAGATCGGCGAGCGCTCCCGCGGCAATTGCGCCATCACCCGGCCCCAGATTATCCTCGCCCCACAGAAATTCGGCAGCGTCAATGCGCGTCTGCGTCCAATAGCTGTCGGCGGCAACAGCTTTGAGCGGCGACGGCGCGGCCTTGGGGGGCGCGGCTTTTACGGCGGGGGGCGGCGGCGCGCTGACGGCAGGGTCGGGCGGCAGCGGATCGGCGCGCTCGGTGAGCAGCAGCACATTATCCGCAACGCCGACTGGCGCGGCGTCGGCCAGCGAGAGCGTCAGTTTCGGGGGCGCGTGATGAATCGGGGCACGGGTGGGGGGCGGCTGTTTCTTACCGAACCAGGACATGATCGGCGGCTCCCTCCTCGCGTGATCGTTACAACCGAAATGACAGCGGCAATTGTGGTCTGTTCTGAGGGGCTTGGTCAAGGGACGAGATAAAGTGAGGATTTGCGTAAATATTTAGATATTTACAAATAAATTATCTCGACACGCTATAATATTCCAATATACGATCCCTTGTACGAAGTTCGAATTGGGTTAGATCAATCGAAATATTTGCATTTTTTCCATAGTCCCATGCACCCATCGTACCTTGCTGCTGCCCTGGTTTTTCGCGATGTTCGACCCTCAAAATGCTTGGAATGGAGAGCTTGCCATGAGTATTTTGCAAAAAAAAACTTTCGGTTAAGCTCGGCGCGGCATTCTTGCTCATATCTCTAATTACCGCCATCTCTGGCGGTCTTATTGTTAAATATTTAGATGATTTGGTGAAGAGCTCACTTATAACCAAACATACTTACGAAGTGCTCGATGCCGTCGCCATCATTCTCGAGGCCATGCTGAATCAGCAAACCGGCTTGCGCGGTTATATTGTCCTGGTCTCGGAGGATGCCTTGACGCCCTTCACGCAAGGGCAGGCGCAGTATACAGCGGCTCTTGAAACAGCCAAGCGGTTGACGGCCGATAATCCTGCCCAACAAAAGCGGCTGGCGGCAGTGGCCGAAACGGCTGAAGCCTGGAGTCGGGAGTTTGCTTCACCGGTTTTGAGCGGTCTCCGCGACCCGCAAGGGCTAGCACGGGCGCTTGAGATTGCAAAATCGGGCGCAGGCAAGCAAATTTTCGACCGGTTTCGAGTACAATTGCGCGAAATTGAAGATATTGAGCGCGATTTACTGGACGCCCGCTCTAAAGAATTCCAGAGCACCAGCCAAGTTGCGCAAACCATCGCCATCACGGCGATTATCGTCACGATCATCGGCGCAATCCTGCTCTCGGTCTTCGCCAATCGCGGTATCACCGCCCCTGTGGTGCGCATGACCGCCTCGATGGAAGCGCTCAGCCGCAAAGCCTATGATGCCGCGATTCCCGGCGCGAATCGGCAGGATGAAATCGGCAAAATGGCGCAGACTCTGCTGCTCTTCCGCGCCTCAATGCAGCAGGCCGACGCGCTGGCCCTGGAATAGGAAGCGGCCCGCGCCGCCGAAGACGCGCGCCGCACCAAACTGGAAGCCCTGACACGCGATTTCTTGACTAAGATCGATACGATCGTCCAAGGCCTCGGCACGGCGTCCAGCCAAGTGCGCACCAATGCCGAATCGCTCGCGGGGACGGCGGGACAATCCACCGCCCAGGCGGCGGCGGTCGTGAGCGCCACCGATCAGGCCGCAAGCAATATGCAAACCGTGGCCTCGGCGGCGGAAGAACTCTCGACCTCCATCGTCGAAGTCGCTCGCCGGACGGAAAACGCCGCGACGGTTGTACGTAAGGCCGTGGATGAGGCGGATGAAACCAACTCGGTCATCAAGGGCCTCGCCGCCTCCGCCGATAAGATCGGCGAGATCGTCAGCCTCATTCAGAATATCGCCGGGCAAACCAATCTGCTGGCGCTGAACGCCACCATTGAAGCCGCGCGCGCCGGAGATGCGGGCAAAGGCTTTGCGGTGGTGGCAAGCGAAGTCAAAAGCCTCGCCAATCAGACCGCCAAGGCGACGGACGATATCCAAAGCCAGATTTCGACCGTGCAGGACGAAACCCGCCGCGCCGTCGAAGCCATTAATAGCATCAGCGGCACAATCCGAACCATCGACGATATTACGGCGGCCGTCGCGGCGGCGGTTGAGCAGCAGGGCGCCGCCACCCGCGAAATCGCCCGCAATGTCACCGAAGCCGCAAGCGGCACCGAGCAGGTAAACCGCAATATCGCCGGCGTCTCACGGGCCGCCAGCGAGACCGGCCAAGCCGCCCATGAGATGCTATCGGCCTCCAACAGTCTGGCGCAACAAGCCCAGACGCTTAAACAGCATGTCGACCGCTACGTGAGCGACGCAGCGGCGGCGTAACCGTCGCCGAGGAGGGGGCTTGCCCCTTCCTCGCGTGCCTTCGGCGAGAAAACCTATGCTTTTTCAACGCTCAAACGCCGCGCGGGCTCAAGCGTTTTTCGATTTTCCGATTCGGTTTAAAGGCGAAAAACGCTAAGCTTCGGCGCTCGGCCATTCGATGATGTGGTGCAGATACGCCTGCTCGTCGGTAATCGTGGTTTCGCTCACGACGCGCCCCCGAACCGAATGGCCAGCGCGCACCACCGAGTCGGGATCGCCGGTCAGCAGCGGGTGCCACGCGGGCAAAGGCTTACCTTCCGCCATCCGCCGATAGGCGCAGGAGGGCGGCATATAATAGAGGCTCTCGATACTCTCGGGCGTCACCTTCACGCATTCCGGCACTTCTGCGAAGCGGTTTTCGTAATCGCAGCAGCGGCCGGTTTTGGCATCGAGCAGGCGGCAGGCGATATTGGTGAACTCGACAATGCCCGACGGCTCGCCCGCCTCATCCTCATATTCGAGCTTGGCAAGGCAGCATTTGCCGCAGCCGTCGCACAGGGCTTCCCATTCCGCAGGGGAGAGGGTGAGGAGGGTTTTGGTTTCCCAAAAGCGGGGCGTGAGGCTGGGCATGGTTAGCTCGATACGGTCGGTAGCGTGATAGCGCAGTAGATAGACCGAATCGCGTTGCCCTGCCCAGCCTTAACCCGTTCGTCCTAAGCGAGCCAACTCGGCACGGGCAGATTGCGGGCGCGCAGGAACTCAGGATTGAAGAGTTTCGACTGATACCGCGCGCCGCCGTCGCAGAGGATGGTCACAATGGTATGCCCCGGGCCGAGGGTGCGGGCGACTTGCATCGCGGCGGCGATGTTGACGCCCGCCGACCCACCGACGCATAAGCCATCATGTTTCAACAAATCGAACACGACCGTCAGCGCTTCGGTGTCGGAGATGCGCACCGCGCCATCAAGCACGACGCCCGCAAGATTGCCGGGCACGCGGCCTTGGCCGATCCCTTCGGTGATCGAGGTGCCCTCCGCGACCAACTCCGCGCCCGTCGCCCAATTGTAGAGCACCGAGCCGTGGGGATCGGCGAGGAAGATTTTCGTTGCGGGGGCTGCAGCTTTCAGCGCGGCGCTGATGCCCGCGAGCGTGCCGCCGGTGCCGACCGCGCAGGTGAAAGCGTCAGGGGCTTTGCCGGTGATCGCCTGGACCTGCGCCAGAATTTCCGGCCCGGTGGTGGCCGCGTGGCCGTTTCGGTTGGCGAGATTTTCAAACTGATCGGCGAATAGCACGCCGTTCGGCTCAGTCGCGGCGCGCTCTTCCGCCACCCTACGGGCGACATGCACGTAATTGCCGGGGTCCTTGAAGGGTTTTGCCGGAACCAGCATCACTTCCGCCCCAATCAGCCGGAGAAAATCGATCTTCTCCTGACTTTGGGTTTCCGGCATGACGATCAGGCTGCGGTAGCCGCGCGCGTTGCCGACCAGGGCAAGACCTATGCCGGTGTTTCCGGCGGTGCCTTCAACGATCAAGCCGCCCGGTTTCAGCGTGCCCGCCGCTTCCGCCGCTTGGACGATGGCGAGCGCCGCGCGGTCCTTCACCGAGCCGCCGGGGTTCATGAACTCGGCCTTGCCGTAAATCGCGCAACCGGTCGCCGTCGAGGGGCCGTTTAGATAAATCAACGGCGTTTGGCCAATGGCGGGAAACAGACCGGGGGCGACGAAGGTTTCGCCGGGCATCGACTTTCTCCAATTTACAGTGTGATTTGGAAAACTCGGTTTCTATGTAAGCTCTGGCAAAACTATGCGCAAGTATAGGGACGTTTTCCGAAAGCAGGGCAGGCATGAGCGGCTTTAAGGATCATTTTTCGGGCGTGGCCCAAGGCTATGCCACTTATCGACCGCGTTATCGGCCCCAATTGGCGGCGGATTTGGTGGCGCTGTGCGCGCAGCATCGGCTTGCGTGGGATGTGGGGTGTGGCTCCGGGCAGTTTTCGGCCTTGCTCCCGGCAGTTTTTGAGCGGGTTGTCGCGACGGACGCCAGTGCCGAGCAGGTGGCGGCGGCGATCCCGCACCCCCAGATCGAGTATCGCGCGGCGCGGGCGGAGGCGAGTGGCCTGCCCGATGGGTCGGTCGATCTCATCACCGTAGCCCAAGCGGCCCATTGGTTCGATCTGCCCGCCTTCTATGCCGAATGCGCGCGCGTCGCCGCCCCTGGGTGCCTGCTGGCGCTCATTACCTATGCCCATATGCGCCTGCCCGATCCGCTGATGCCGCTGTTTTGGCATTTTTACGAAGACGTGCTCGGCCCTTTCTGGCCCCCCGACCGCCGCCATGTGGAACAGGGGTATGCGACCCTGCCGTTTCCCTTCGAGCCGCTCGCACTGCCGCCGCAAACGCTGGAGGCAGCTTGGGGATTGGATCAGGTCTTGGGCTATGTCGATACCTGGTCGGCGGTGCGCGGATTGCTGAAAGCCGAGGGCGATGGGCGCTTGCAGGCCTTCAAGGTGGCCTTCGGCAAAACCTGGCTTGAAACCCAAGGCGCGGGGGCGCAATTGCCGCTCGATTGGCCGGTCACGGTGCGCGTAGGGCGGGTTCGGCCCGGTTGAATTAGAAACTAGGGGCTTTTTCAGACTCCTGCATTGACAGGGGCAAAGCCGCTGGGTAGGTTCCACGCCTATTTTTGACTTAGCTTCCTGGCCGATTTCCTGGCCGGACCTTGAGACCCAAAGGCTTGCATCATGAAGATCGTCAACTCGCTGAAGTCCATGAAGACCCGCCACAAGGCTTGCCGCATTGTGCGTCGCAAGGGTCGCGTGTACGTGATCAACAAGCAAAATCCGCGCTTCAAAGCCCGCCAGGGCTAATCTTACGCGGCTTTGGCCGCTAAGATGCGTCGATTTGCTGGTACACTAAGGCACCGCAGGCCTGCTTGCGGTGCCTTAGTGTTTTTTTAGCTTGTAGGCTTGACGTCGTTATCCTTGAACTGTATCTCTAATTGTGACGATTGGAGGGGCGCATGGGCGCACGCAGCAATCGGTTTGCGGTTGCCCTGCATGCTTTGGCGGTGATCGCCGAGCGTAAGGGGGAGCCAGCATCGTCGGACTGGATCGCGCAGAGCATCGGCACGAACCCGGTGGTGATTCGCCGGGCGATGGCACCGTTGCGCGATGCGGGACTGGTTACGTCCGTCGCGGGAGCATCCGGGGGGTTTTTGCTGGCAAAACCGGCGGAACTCATCGGATTGAACCAGATTTGGACGGCGGTTGAGCCTGGGGGAAGCCTTGCCTGCCATGAAGGTAGCGAGGATTGCCCGGTCGCCGCCCAGCTTCCGCCGATCATGGCCGAAATCGGCCAGGATATGGACCGGGCGCTGGAAACCAGTCTCAGGGCCTGGCGCTTGTCCGATGTGACGCGGCGCCTGTGTCCGGAGATGATAGCGTTGCGGGCTCAAAAGCCCCTGTGATCGTCGAGAAGAGGAGCGGCCCCTGGGCCGTTTTTCTTTACGCTGAAATGTAACAATTATAGATACGGTGATCCTCATGGCAAAAGTAGCAATCGTTTATCATAGCGGCTTTGGGCACACGGCGGTTCAGGCCGAAAGCGTTGCGAGCGGCGCGCGCAGCGTTCCGGGCACCGAGGTGACGCTGGTCAAGGTGGACGAATGGGAAGCGCATGTGAACGCGCTGAATGCCGCCGACGCCATCATCTTCGGCGCGCCGACCTATATGGGCAGCGCCTCGGCCCAGTTCAAAACCTTCATGGATGCGACGGGTAAGATTTGGTACGGCCAGGGCTGGAAAGACAAGCTCGCCGCCGGTTTCACCAACTCGGCCAGCCAGAGCGGCGATAAGCTGAACACGCTGATCCAGCTTGCCATCTTCGGCGCGCAGCATGGGATGATCTGGGTCTCGCTCGGCGAATTGCCGCAGAATAATAGTTCGCAATCGTCGCCCGATACGGTCAATCGCCTCGGCAGCTTCTTGGGCGCGATGGCCCAGTCGAACAACGACCAAGGCCCGGAATTGGCCCCGCCCGCCGCCGACCGCAAGACGGCGGAAATTCTGGGCGCGCGCGTCGCCACCCAAGCTGCCCGCTGGGTGATGGGCGCGTAAGGCGCGACTTTCGGTCTCGCCCCTACGAAAGTTTATCCCCTTTCCCTTGCTCTTAACGTTTTGCTTGTTATCGTCTGATGCAAGCCGAATAAGAAGGCGCAAGGGGGAGGGGATTATGGTTCAAATGCCGGTGCCGGATGCGGGCATTCTGGCGCGGCGCGACGATATCGTGCGCGCGCTCTATGCTTTGCTCCCCGAGAGCTGCGTGATCGCCGATGCGGTCGCCCGCCGCGCTTACGAGTGCGATGCGGTCAGCGCCTACCGTCAACTTCCCCTCGCGGTCGTTCTGCCGCGCACGACGGCGGAGGTTTCGGCGGTTCTGAAATATTGCCACGAAGCAGGCGTTCCTGTCGTGCCGCGCGGGGCGGGAACCTCCCTTTCCGGTGGGGCCTTGCCGGTGGCCGATGGCATTGTTCTGGGCTTAGGCAAGCTCAACAAAATTCTCGATATCGATTTTGCGAACCGCGCCGTCGTCACGCAGCCGGGCGTAACCAACCTTGGGATTTCCAACGCCGTCGCCCATGCCGGTTTCTATTATGCCCCCGATCCCTCCTCGCAGATCGCCTGCACGATTGGCGGCAATGTGGGGGAAAATTCGGGCGGCGTGCATTGCCTGAAATATGGGCTCACCACCAATAATATTCTCGGGCTCGAACTGGTGCTGATGGATGGCACCATTCTGCGCCTCGGCGGCAAGCAGTTGGAAGCCGGGGGCTATGATTGGCTCGGGCTGCTCACGGGGTCCGAGGGGCTGCTGGGGGTGATTACCGAAGTCACCGTGCGCATCCTTCGTAAACCCGCCACCGCCCGCGCGCTGCTGCTGGGCTTCCCCAGTTCCGAGGCGGCGGGCGACTGCGTGGGACAGATCATCGCGGCGGGCATTATACCCGGCGGGATGGAAATGATGGACCGCCCGGCGATTCACGCCACCGAAGCCTTTGTGAACGTCGGCTATCCGTTGGACGTGGAAGCGCTGCTGATCGTGGAACTCGATGGGCCGCCGGTGGAGGTCGATCACCTCATCGAGCGGGTGTCGGCGATTGCCGATCGCTGCTCCGCCACGACCAAGCGGATTTCCAATAGCGAGGCCGAACGGATGGCCTTTTGGGCCGGGCGAAAGGCCGCATTTCCGGCGGCGGGGCGCATTTCGCCGGATTACCTGTGCATGGACGGTACGATTCCGCGCCGGGCGCTGTCGCAGGTGCTCACCCGGATGAACGAGCTTTCCCAGCAGTACGGCCTGGGCCTCGCCAATGTGTTTCACGCGGGCGACGGTAATTTGCATCCGCTGATTCTGTTCGATGCCAATAAGCCCGGCGAACTGGATAAGGCCGAAGCCTTCGGCGGCGATATTCTTAAGCTCTGCGTGGAAGTCGGCGGCGTTTTGACCGGCGAGCACGGCGTTGGGGTGGAAAAGCGCGACCTGATGCCGGTGATGTTCTCCGAGATTGATCTCGACCAGCAGCGCCGGGTGAAGGACGCCTTCGACCCGCAAGGGCTGCTCAACCCCGGCAAGGTCTTTCCGCTTCTCAGCCGCTGCGCCGAGGGCGGCAAGATGCATGTTGCGGGCGGTGCGCTGCCCCATCCCGATCTTCCCCGTTTCTGAGGCGCGCGCATGTTCACCCCGCTCAACGCCGCCGAACTGTCCGATCTGGTGCGCAGCACTGTCGCTGAAGGCGCGGCGCTGGCCCTGCACTCCGGCAATTCGCTTTCCGCCCTCGGCCACCCGCCGCGCGGCGACCGCCCCCATCATTCCCTCTCGCTCGCAGGCTTCGATACGATCATCGCCTATGAGCCCGACGAGTTGGTGCTCACGGTCGGGCCGGGGATTCCGATGGCGGAGGTTAAAAGCCTGCTCGTCGAACGCGGCCAACATCTCGCCTTCGAGCCGCCCGATTGGGGGCCGCTCTATGGGCAACCGGCGGGCATTGGCACGCTGGGCGGCACCCTCGGCGCGGCGCTGGCGGGATCACGCCGGGTGACGGCGGGCAGTGCGCGCGACCACATGCTCGGCTTCCACGCCGTCAACGGACGCGGGGAAATCTTCAAAGCGGGCGGGCGTGTGGTGAAGAATGTGACCGGCTATGATCTGCCCAAGCTGGTCACGGGGGCTTTCGGAACCCTCGTTGCGCTGACCGAAGTGACGGTGAAAGTCGTCCCCGCGCCCGAGACGGTCGAAACCCTGATGCTGCCCCGGCTGAACCCAGCGCTGGCGACAAAGCTGATGTCCCAAGCTTTGGGGAGCCCCCATGATGTCGGCAGCGCCGCCTATCTGCCCGCGAGCGTAGCGCGCGATCTTATTCCCGGTACAAGCGATAGCGCGACTTTGATCCGGCTTGAAGGCTTCGCCGCCTCGGTCGAAGCGCGGGCGGCGGCGTTGATGGCGGATTTGGGCGTGGCGGTCGAGCGGTTGGGGGCGGGGGTCTCGCGCACCCTGTGGCAGGCGCTCAGCGATGCCGCGCCGCTGGTGGGGCTGCATGAAGATTGCCTGTGGCGCATTTCCGTTCCCCCCACCGAGGGCGCGGCGATTCTGGAGGCGGTTCAGGCAGCGCGGCCCTTGGCGACCGGCTGGCTCGATTGGGGCGGCGGCTTGATTTGGCTGGCCCTACCCGCCCACCCAGGGGAGGGGGACGGGGGCGCTGCGTTTCTGCGCGGTCTCGTGAAAAACGGACACGCGACGCTGATCCGCGCGCCGGAGCGGGTGCGGACGGCGGTGCCCGTGTTTCAACCGATGCCGCCCGCGTTGGCGGCGCTCGCCCGGCGGCTGAAGGCATCTTTCGACCCGCACGCTGTGTTCAATCCGTCGCGTTTAGGAGCCTGAGGCGATGCAAACCCATTTCAGCCTCACGCAATTGGCCGAAACCGGCGTCCAGGATGCCGATAAAATTCTGCGCACCTGCGTCCATTGCGGCTTCTGCACGGCGACCTGCCCGACCTATCTGCTGCTCGGCGACGAGCTCGATAGCCCACGTGGGCGCATCTATCTGATGAAGGACATGCTGGAGAATGCGGAAACACAGGCACCGACCGAGGCCCATGTAACCCATATCGACCGCTGCCTGACGTGCCTGTCGTGCATGACCACCTGCCCGTCGGGCGTGCATTACATGCATCTGGTCGATCAATCCCGCGCCCATATCGAGCATCACTACCGCCGCCCCTGGGCCGACCGGCTGGTGCGGGGGATTTTGGGCAAGGTCATGCCGAACCCGACCCTGTTCCGCCTCTCCTTGATTGCGGCGCAACCGGCGCGGCTGGCCCTGCCGCTGCTGCGCTCTTTCACCGGAAACGGCTTGGTGAAACGGCTGGTCGCGCTGTTGGAAACGGCGCGCCCCCCCGCCGGGCGCACATCCATCGACCGGCCCGGCCTGCATAAGGCTGCGCCCGGCGTGCTGACGCTGAAGCGCGTCGCCCTCATGAGCGGTTGCGTGCAAAATTCCCTGCGGCCCGAGATCAATGAGGCCACCGTTCGGCTGCTCACCCGCCTCGGCGTCGAAGTGCTGGTGCCGCCCGCCGCCTGCTGCGGCGCGCTTAACCATCATTTGGGCCAGGAAGAGGCGGCGCTCGCCCGCGTGAAAGCCAATGTCGCCGCCTGGGAAAAGCTATTGGATGCCGGGTGCGAGGCCATTCTCATCACCGCCTCCGGCTGCGGGACGACGGTCAAAGACTATGGCCATATGCTAAAAGACGATCCCGCCTGGGCAGCCCGCGCAGGGCGGGTTGCAGCGGCGGCGAAGGACGTGTCGGAAATTCTGGAGCGCTTGGAATTTCCGGCGACCAAAGCCGCCGAGCCGCTGCGCCTCGCCTATCATTCCGCCTGCTCCATGCAGCACGGTCAGCGCCTGAAAACGGGGCCGAAAGCCCTCCTAGAGCAAGCGGGGTTCACGGTGATGGAGGTGCCGGAAGGCCATATCTGTTGCGGGTCGGCGGGCACGTACAGCCTACTGCAGCCCGATCTGTCCCAGCAGTTGCGCGACCGGAAGCTGGGCAATATCGCGCTCACCAAACCACAGGCGGTGGCGACCGGGAATATCGGCTGCCTCACGCAGCTTCAAGCCGGGCTGCCGGTGCCGATTGTGCATACGGTGGAACTGCTGGATTGGGCCTATGGCGGCCCGAAACCGGCAGGGCTCTAAAGCGTTTCAAAAACAGGGTCGGCGGGGGAAATATACGTGCAGGCCGGCGGGAATGGGCTTGAAAGCCTGGGCTTGAAAGCCAGGCGGCAACGCTTGCGGCGCGACGTTTATCGCATCTTGGAAAGCCCCACGGGCGGCGGCTGGGTGCGCCGCTGGATCGACGCCAGTCTTATTCTGCTGATTCTAGTTAACGCTGGGCTGGTGTTGGTGGAAGAAGCGCTGGCCCCCGGTGCCCATGCCGCCGAGCGCAGTAAATTCCAGCCTTAGCGCGACCACGACGTAGCAAAGACGCATCCCATTGAACTGCGCCGGGTTTACCCGAAGCTGTTTAGTTTAACCTATGCTGCCAATGCTGATTCTCCCAGCTTGGCGTAACATCGATCCTCCTTCCCATATTGCTCAGTAACCCGGCCCGCTTGCCCGTATGGCCTCCGGCCGTCTTCACTCATTGCGTGAGGGTGTGCGCCGAGCACCCAAGCTTACTTGCTATCGAGGCGATGGCCGCATTCGGATCGCTAGCCCAACGTCATCGGCACAGCGTTGCTCTGCGAAAATGCGCCTTGCCGCAGGTTACTATTGCGAGTCATTCGCAGGTTGCCTATTCTCCGCCGCGATCAATCCGTCCGCGCAAGCAGCCGCCAGCGTTTTAGGTACCGCTTCTTGCTCGGAGACTAAAATGCAGAATGCATTTCGCACGTCCATTGCCCGACCCCGCAGTTCTCTTTTGTGTCTGGCGCTGGCCGCCACCGCGCTAACGGGGCTGACGCCAGTGAGCGCGAGCTATGCGCAGACCGCGCCACAACCGAATGCTCCTGGCACCCCGACCGCCCCCGTCCTGCTGCCGGGCCTCACCGTCGAAGGCGAGCGCACGGCCTTCAGCCCCGTCGAAGGCTATCGCGCCCGGCGGAGCATTACGGGGGCGAAGGGCGATTCGCTGCTGAGCGACACGCCCGCCAGTGTGCAGGTCGTCCCCCATCAGGTCTTGGAAGATCAAAACGCGGGACGGACCAGCGACGCCCTTAAAAACGTCTCGGGCATTACCTCGGCCACCGGCTCCTACCGCTATTTCAACGATTTCACCATTCGCGGCTTTTTGCTGAACGGGAATAATTATTTCCGCGATGGCTTACGCGACGATAGCTTCAGCCAGTCGCAAAGCCTTTACGGCGTTGAGCGCGTCGAAGTGCTGAAAGGCCCGGCGTCCTTGCTCTATGGGGCTTCGCAGCCCGGCGGCTCGCTGAATTTCATCTCCAAGCTGCCCACCGCGACGCCGTCCTATCAAGTCGATGTCGGCTATGGCACCGATAATCATTGGCAGGGCATGGCCGACGCCAGCGGCCCGCTTACCGATAATAAATCCATCCGCTACCGCCTGATTGCGGCCATAGATCAAACCGACCGATTCATCGACTATATGGATTCAACCCGGCGCTATTTGAACGGCACGCTTCAATTCGGTGCCGACCGCGACACCACCTTCACCCTGCAGGGCGAATATCGCGAAGGCTCGGAGCCGAATTTCTACGGCGTTCCCGCCTATGGCACGGTCGATACCAGCCGCATCAAACTGCCGCGCAGCCGCAGCTTCCAAGAGGAGAATGATTCGCGCGATTATTTCGTCGTCTCGCTGACCGGCACGCTCGACCATCGCTTCAATGATATTTGGTCGTCGCGCACGCAACTGCGCGCCACCATGCACGAGTTTGAATATAGTGGCTATATTCCGTCCAGCTTGAACGCGACCCGCACGGCGCTAAACCGCAATTACACGCTCGGGAAGCAAGAACCCTATTCCTATAGTTTCGATACCAACCTGACGGGTAAGTTCGATATTGGCGACATGCCGAATACGCTGATTGTCGGCGTTCAGTCGGATTATTCGACGAATAAGGTCGAAACCTATCGGCAAGCGGGCACGCTTCCCGCCATCTCTTTGACCAATCCGGTCTATGGCACGCGCCCGACCGCGCTGGCGATCCAGAATAATTATACCGGGCGAAATTTTACCAAGAGCCTCTATGCGCAAAACCAGTTGGAGCTGACCCCGCAGTTTCAAGTTATCGTCGGCGCGCGTCTCGATAGCGTCGATCAGGATTTGATCGATTACACGGCAAAACGCACCCTCAGCCGCGAAGACACCGAGGTGACGGGCCGCTACGGGCTTATTTACAAGCCGACCTCCAAACTCTCCTTCTATACGGCCTATTCGCAATCCTACCTGCCGAACTCGCCCTCGACGCTGGACCGCAACGGCGCGAACTTCGGCCCGGAAAGCGGAACTCAGGTCGAAGTAGGGATGCGTTACGATTTGCTGCCGGGCCTCACCGCGTCGGCCGCCGTCTTCCAAATCGACCGCACGGATGCGCTGGCGACCGATCCGCTCAATGCTACGCGGGCGGTGCAAATTGGCGAACAACGCTCGCGCGGCGTTGAAGTCGATGTGACCGGCGAAATCACCAAGGGCTGGAACGTTATCGGCAATTACACCTACGTCGATGCTAAAATTCGCAAAGACACCGCGTTCCAAACGGGCAACGAAATGCCGAACGTTGCCAAGCATAGTGCCCGCCTCTGGTCGGTCTATGATTACGCGCTCGATGATCGGTCGGGGCTTGGTATTGGTGCGGGCGTCAATTGGGTTGGCGCGCGGCAAGGCGATCTTGGCAATACCTTTAAGCTTGCGAGCTATACAATCGTCGATGGCCTGCTCTACTACCGTTACGACGGGCTGAAGATCTCCCTGAACGCCACCAACCTGCTCGATGAAGAGTATATCGAAGGCTCCACCTCTGCGGTGCGCGTCTATCAGGGCGAGCCCCGGCAGGTGATGCTGCGACTGTCGTCGAAGTTCTAAGGCGCGTGACGTTAAGACGGGGCGACTGGCCCCGTCTTTCCTTTGTGGGGGTATGTGTTAATGACCAACCGTTGCTTTGGTTTTGCTCGCCGCGCGGGCGTTGCGGCCCTCTTGGGTCTCGGGCTGGTGCTGGCCGGTGGCCGCGCGATGGCAGCGCCCAACCGAATTGTAACGCTGGAATTCATGGCGACCGAATCCGTTCTCGCACTTGGAGTCACCCCGATTGGCGCGGCGGATTCGGCGGGGTATCGCGGTTGGGTGTCCGGGCAACCGTTACCGACGCGCGTGACCGACGTCGGTACGCGGCAAGAACCGAGCCTGGAAGCCATCGCCAGCTTGAAGCCCGATCTTATTATCGGCCCCGCTATGCGCCTGAAGCCCATCGAAGCGCGGCTGCAAAGCCTTGCGACAACCGTCTTGCTGGAGGGCTATCCCAAAGATCCCGCCGCCAATCAGCTCGATTTCATGCTGAGCGAGTTTCGCCGGATCGGGGAGATCTTGGGCCGGGCCGAGGCGGCGGAAAAGGTGATCCAGCAGCTCGATAGTAGCCTTGCGGCCCATAGGGTGCATCTGGCGGTAGCAGGCCGCAGCGGCGCGGTTCTGGTGGCGCAATATCTGCCCGGAACGCCGCGGTTGCGGGTTTTCACCAACAATAGCCAAGTGGGCACTCTTCTGGCGCGGCTGGGCCTGACGAACGCCTGGACGGCCCCCAATGATGTTTATGGATTTTCCACCGTCACGGCGGAGGCGCTCGCGCCGGTGACGGACGCGACTTTGCTCATTATCGCCAATCCGGCCGATACGGGCTGGCAAGCGCTGCAAACCGGGGCCGTTTGGCAGGCGCTCGCCCCGGTTCGCGCCGGGCGGGAACGGCTGCTGGACCCGAAAACCTGGACCTTCGGCGGCCCGGTCTCGGCGCAAGTGCTGGGCGATGAAATCGCGGCAGCCCTTCAGCGTTAGGCTTTCACGGCGTCGGTCTGAACGCGCTCCAACCACAGGTCTACTGTCATCTTGGGGCAGGTCGAACAGAGCGACTGCCCCGCAATGAGGTCGCGCACGCAGCAAACGCGCCGTTGTCGAACCTTTTCCGGCAAGCCCGCAACGCCCGGCGCGATCCAACGGATCTGATGGAACAGCGGGTTCGCGCTGCCATCGGGGCGCTTGGCCGTCTCAAGTAAGGTTTCGCGGAGGGCCGTCGCCGGGGGGGCGACGGCTTCCAATCGCTCCAAGGTTGCGGTGAGAAGATTGGCGGCGTTCGACCAAACCACGCGCGGCGCAAGCCGGGTTGATCCCTTCAACGCCTGCGCCAATAGGTCGAGATGGGCGTAGAGCCCGGCTAAAGCCGCCTCTCCCCCCGATGCCGCGCCGAGCACCACCGCCGAGGCATCGGCCCGAAGCGCGCCTCTATCCGGCGACAAATCCAAGGGCACGCCGCCCACCAGCGCAATCATCGGCGCGGGAATAAGGCCGCGCAGATAAGTTTTCGACCAGAGCGACGCAACCGCGCGCCGGTCACTTCCCGCAGGATAGCGCTGCCCGAACCCATCCAGATGGACGGCGATAGCCTCGATGGAAAGATAGGCCGTTACCGGAATATCGTCGGCCATCGGCGTCACCGCGAGCGCCGCGCCAAACCGCGCGAAGGGGCCTTGAAACACGCTGGAGAGGCGGTCGATATCCACCATCATCGCCCCACCCGTCGCAGCAGCCACAGAAAATAAGGCGCGCCGAACAGGGCCGTCATCAGCCCGGCGGGCACGTCGCGCGGGGCAAGCACCACGCGCCCGATCAAATCCGCAACCCCTAGGGCGAGCGCCCCCAGCGCGGCGGCCCCGATCACCTGCTCCCGGCCCCGGCGTGCGCCCAGCAGGCGCGCGGCATGGGGGGCAATCAGACCCACGAAGCCAATCGCGCCGACAATCGCTACCGCCGCCGCCGAACAGGCGACCGCCACCAGCAGAATTTCCACCCGTGCCCGCCCGACCGCGAGTCCCAGGCCCCGCGCCGTATCGCGCCCCAGCGCCAATAGGTCGAGCCGCGCCGCCAGGAGCCACGCCAAGGGCAGAAGCACGCTCGCCCAAATCACCAGAACTACCGCCGCCGCCCACCCGCGACCATAGGTGCTGCCCGCGAGCCAGACGAGCGCTTGGCCGAGTTGCAGCCGCGAATCCAGAATCAAAAGCCGGGCCAGTGCCCCGGCGAGCGTGCCGACGACAAGGCCGATCAACGCGAGGCGGGCGGGACCGAAGCCGCCTTTCGCGCTGCCCAGCAGCACCAGCGCCAAGGCCCCGAGCCCCCCGCCGAAAGCGGCGGCTTGCATCCCCAGAATGCCCGCCGTCGGCCAGGTTAGCAGGAGCGTTAGCGCGGCAACGGAGGCCCCAGGCGCGACGCCGAGCAGTTCCGGCCCGGCCAAAGGATTGCGGATTACGCCTTGCAGCAGCGCGCCGCTCGCCCCGAGCAGCGCGCCCGCCGCCAGCGCCGTTACCGTGCGCGGCAAGGTCAGATCGGCATAAAGCGCGGCGGCAAGGCCAGAGGCCGACCAATGGGCGATCAGCGCCGCCGCAAGCCCGGCAAGAAGAACCCCGCCCCATCGAAAGAGACGCAGGGGCTGTGGGGTGGCCGATGTCCCCTCGCTCGTCCGCGCCCCCGCCTCCGGGCTGCGCTGGCGCTTCACCAGGATATAGAGCAGGGGCGAGCCGAGCAGCGTGATCGCCACGCCCGCCGGAATAGGCAGCGCGCCAGTCGAAAGCTGCACGGCAACCCAATCGGCCGCCACCAACAGCGCCGCGCCCCAGAGCCCCGCCAAGGGAAGCAGCACCCGATGGGTCCGCACGCCAAGGAGACGCAAGATATTGGGCGCTAAGGTTCCAACGAGCCCAATCGGCCCGGCCACACAGACCGCGAGCGCCGCCAGACCCGTTGCGAGAAGCGCCGCCGCCCCTTCCACCCGGCGCACCCCCAGACCGAGCCCCTGGGCGGTCTCGCGCCCCAACGCCAGTAGATCGAGCCCGCGCGCGAGCAGCACCAAACCGATCCCGCCCGCGATCCCCCAGGGCAGGCTTGTCCTAAGATTAACCCAGCCGGTCTGCGTCAAAGCGCCCGTTACCCACAGCGCCAATCCCGCCGCCCGCTCTTCGGACGCCAGCATCAAGGCGATAGACCCCGCGCCCGCCGCCAGCGAAACGGCAACCCCCGCCAGCAGCAAGCGCAGCGGCGGCGCGGCAATCCCGCCCGCGACGGCAACCGTCAGCACGGTCGCGGCGATGGCCCCGATGAGCGCAATCAGCAGGATCGACACCGGCAGCGACGGCAGCAGAACGAGGGCTAACGATAAGGCCAGTTGCGCCCCCGCCGTCGCCCCCAAAAGATCGGGCGCGGCGAGCGGATTGCGCATCACGGCTTGCAGCGCCGCGCCCGCGAGGCCAAGCGCGGCCCCGACGAAGACCCCCGCCGCCAAGCGCGGGCCATAGTGATGCAGCAAAAGCGCTTCCGCGAGGGGCGCGAGGGGACGCCCCGTCAGGAGATCCGCGACACTCGGCCATTGGCTCGCCGGGATCTGGGCGAGCGCCGCCCCGCCGAGCACGAGAAGTGCCGCCAGTGCGAGCCCGGCGGCCCGCGTCGAAACCGACCGCGACGGCGCGTCGAGGGGCTGCGCGAGCCCCGTCACGCCGCCCCCGGCAAATCGGCGGGCAGGCACAGCAACGCGCCCGAGAGCGGGTGACGCGCTAGAACAATCTCAAGGTCGAAGACGCGGCGCAAACACTCCGGCGTTAAAACTGCCTCCGGCGCGCCTTGGGCGACAATCGCCCCGTCGCGTAAGAGCACCAGCGCGTCGCTATAGGCGGCGGCCTGATTGAGGTCGTGCAGCACCCAAACCACCGTGATCCCTTCTTCCCGGTTCAAGCGGCGGATCAACGTCAGCACGTCATGCTGATGGCGAATGTCGAGATAGGTTGTCGGCTCATCCAGGAACAGAAGATCGGTGCGTTGCGCGAGCGCCATGGCAATCCACGCGCGTTGGCGCTCGCCGCCCGATAGCGCCGCCAGGGGTCGGTCACGGAACCTGATAAGCTCCGTGCGCGCCAGGGCCCAATCGATGGCGGCGCAATCGTCCGGCCCAGGGCGGCCGAAAAGCCGCAAATGGGGATGCCGCCCCAGGGCGACCAATTCGCCGACGGTCATCGCTGGGGGCACCTCGGGCGTTTGCGGCAAAATGGCGACGCGCTGGGCGAGGGATCGGGGCGCGAGCGTCGCAATCTCCTCGCCCTCTAACAGCACGCGCCCGCCTGTCCGCGCCGCAAGACCGCACGCGCCGCGCAATAGCGTGCTTTTGCCGGACCCATTGGGGCCGCAGAGCGCCGTGATCGCGCCTTTGGCAAAGCTTACCGACACCTGCTTCAGAACCTCGCGCCCGTCGTAGGCGATGGTCAGATCGTGGACCGAAAGGGCCACCGGAGCGGAGTTGGATTCGCTAAGCATGATCCGGCTATAACAATATTGCGAATGCGACGCAATCGTATTGTCGGGATTTTCCTTGTCCCTACATCGCGAGCTTAAACCCTTCGGGCGGCGGATTTGCCGAGGTCCAGCGCAGCAAGGAAACATCGCCCTCAACGTCATAGAGTGTTCGCCCGACGAGGGCGTTAACGATGGTGGCACTACGCCACGCCATCAGGCTCAGTTGCGGGTCGGCGATCCCAAAGCTCTGACGCCCAACGTTCTGGGCAAAGATGCGCCGATCCGCTGGCCCGTCCCACACGACGCTGTAATCATCGCCCATCACGAAACGCTCGTCGGCGTCGAGGTGCAGGCGGCCGCGCAGGCCGTCGAGATAGGTGGGTAAGCGGACCTGATAGCCCGTCGCGAGAACAACCACATCGGCCTTCACCGCTTCGATGCCGCCGTCGAATCCGTTGCGCAGCGTCAGCCGATAGCCGGTTTCGGCGCGCTCCAATCCGGTTGCCTCGCGGAACGGCAGGAGTTCCGCATAGTCGGTGCGGCCTTCCAAATGCACCAACTCGTAAAGCCGCTGATAGAGCGCGGTGAGCGTGGAATGGGAAATGCCGTCGCTCGCAAGCTTCTGGCTGGCAACGATGCGCTCCTTCCGGTGCGCGGGCAGCGTCAGAAAGGCTTGCACGTAGCCCGGCATGAAAAATTCATTCGTGAAGGGGGCTTCATCAATCGGCGCGAAGGTTGGCCGCCGACTGATCCAGGTAATGCCGGACGGCGCGCGCGCGGGGGATTCGGTGAGAAGGCTCAGCACGATTTCCGCGCCCGACTGCCCGCCGCCAACGACCAGAACGTGACGGCCCGCCAGCGGCGGCGTGTCGAGCAAATAGCGGCCCGAGTGCAAACACTCCGGCCCCAGCATGCCGCCCGCCCAGTCGGGCGTATAGGCCACCGGCCCCGTGGCGATGGCAAGATTGCGCGCCCGCACCGGCCCGCTGTCCAGTTCAAGGTGGAACAGGTTATCGCTGCCGAACGCGACCGACTGGACGCTTTCGTTAAAGGCCAGACTCTTCAGTTGCCCCGCCACCCAGGCCATGTAATCGGCGAACTCGATGCGCAAAATCGCGCTGAATTCCGCCGAGATGAACCGATACAGCCGCTTCTTGGCGACAAGATAGGCAAGGAAACTATAGCGGCTGGTGGGATCGGCGGCGGCGACCAGATCCTTCAGCCAGCTCGTTTGCAGCGTCGTATTGGCGAGCATCATGCCGGGGTGCCACGCGAATTCAGCCCGCCGATCGAAAAAGCGAACCTTCTGATCCTGGATCGGGTCGAGCAACGCCGCGAGGCTCAGATTAAACGGGCCGATACCGATACCGGCGAGGTCGAGAGGCTGGGTCATGCGACGCCTTCCAGTGCGGGGGCAGAAACGGAGGGGGGAAGCGTGGATAGGCCCGCGCGCTCCCCGATCCACAGCGGGTTTTCGAGCGGAGAGCCGACAATCGGAACCGGGCGTTGGGCGGCATCGCTATAGCCGATGGCAAGCCGCACGCGGTTGATGCAAACGCGGTGGAGGCTCGGGGCGAAAACATCGAACAATGCAAACCGCGCCGTAAGTTCGGGATGCCGCGCCTGATAGCGCCGCAAAACCCCCGCCAAAAGGCCATAGAAGCGCGGCTCCTCGGTCAGGCCGTCGTCGCGTAAGGTTTCGGAGAGAAAGCGCAGCGTAGTGACGAAATGGCCCGTCAACAGCCCGTGGGCGACATAGAGCGCCGGTTTGCGGGGAAGCGCCGCGCGGGCGGCGGCATCCAGGCTCTCAAGCTCGGGGAAATCATCCTCCACCAAATCGAGATCGCCCTGGAAATCCTTCAAGGTCACGCCCACGGGTACGCCGTTCCGCAAGATCACGCTGATATTCTGACCGTGGGCGATAAAGCCGACGCCATAGCGCGCCAAGAAATGATAGAGCGGCACCGTGACGGCCTCGAACAGCGCCACCAGCCAAGCCTCGGGCGACAGGCCCGATTGGGCGATCCAGGCGCTCACCAGCGACCGCCCGTCGCCCGCTTTCTGCCAGAGCGCGCCCAGCATAATCACGGCTTCCCCAGCGCCCAGCGCGGGCACCGGGCTTTCGCGCCAAATCGCGCCCAACATTTCCCGATACTGATAGGGCGCGTCGGGCAGCGCCTCATAGAAGGGGTGCGGGTAGAATATCCCGGCGGGCTCGCCCTGGACTATCACCCGGCGCGGCGCGGCCAATTCGGCATCCTGCGCCACGGTTTGCTTCAACCACGCCGAAATCAGCGGGCCGACCGACAGATATTTCCCCGGAATCCCGCGCCAGGCGGAGGTATTGAGAATCGTCAGCGGTAATTTTAGGTGCATCGCCGCGGGCCGGGCGGTATTCGCCAAAGTGCGCAAGGATTGCAGCGGTTGATAGGCGTCGCCGAAGCTGCCCAAGGGCACCAGATGCCCCGAGGCAATGTCGCCACCGAAGGCCGACACGATCATCGCTTGCCACTGCCACGGGTGAACGGGCAGCGGCAGATACTCGTCTGACGACAGCCCTTTTTCCCGCAACAGCGTTGCATACCGGACCTGATCGTCTGGGGAGAGTGATTGCGCCAACAGGCTTTCAGGCGTGATGCCTGCTGCAAAAGCCCAGCGACAGCGGCTCTTGTGCGCGGCAACCCACATCAGCGGGAAACGGGTTTGAAACTCCGGCGCATAGCGCTGTAGGTCGGCCAGCCCCCAACCCAACCGCCCCTTATTGCCGGGGGCTTTCGGGTGGCCGTCGAGATGGGCTTGCAGCGTATCGCCATCGAGTGCCGTCAGCGTTTCAGCCGTTTGCCCGGCATTGGCGGCGGAAACCGCGCCATCGGCCAGCAGCGTATTCAAAAGCTCGCGCGCGTAACCCGCCAGCGCATCGGGAGCCGCCCCCAACTCCTGACGCGCGTCGAGCAAAAACGTCAGCAGATCTTCGGCAAGAACCCCGTCGCGCGTTAAGCTCGCGGGATCAATGGTCAGGCTGCTCCAGATGCCGCGCACCGCCTGGAACCGATAGGTCACGCCCGAGGCCAGCGCCAACCGCCACCATCCCGGCACATCCTCCGCAACCGGCGCAAGCGCCTCTTCGTAAGCGAATTCCCGAATGGTTTTTGCCAGCAACGCGCGGTTACGCCCGCCCCAATTCTCGGTCAGGAAGGCGGGACTCACAGGCCGACCTCGGTAAAGAACCGGCGGCGCTCGCAGACCATCAAGGCGGCGCGCTTATGGGGAAAATCGAATTCCTTCACCTTGTCGAAAGCGCAATCGGCGGCATAGCGCAGCATTTTGACGTGGCTGGCGCGCGGCTCGCCGACAACCCGGCGGGTGCGCGGGTCTTCCAGAAAAAGATAATGGGTGATGGTGCGGAACCACGCCAAGGTGCGCACGCGCCCGAGATGGGCGGCATTGCCGATCAGCGCGTGCCAGCCGTGATCGTAGGGGTCGGCGTCATAATGCGGCCCCAGCCGGTCTTCCATCGCCCAATAGGCTTCGAAATAGGCCGACGGCACGCCGTCGATTTCACCGATCAGACCATAGGCGTGGGGATCGTCCTCCAGCTTGGTCAGATAGTCGAAAAGCTCCTCTTTGGGTTTTGCCAACTCCCAGAAAAACGCGACCCGGCCCTGGTTCATCCAATCGTGAAACAGGTCAAGATCGGCGTGGCGGTCGATCACGCGCAGGCTCATCACCGCTTGAACTTGCGGGTCGAACCGTTCGTAGACGCGCCCGACCGGCTGGCGTGGCCGCAAGGGATGGCCTGCGGGGGTGAGGATTTCCGGGAAAATCGGCCGCGCTGCCGTCAGCGCCGAGCCCGACCATTGGTGAAAGCCGCGCCGGTCCACCCAGGCGTGGGGGACGCCGGTATCGGGATGGGCTGCCACGCCCTGTATGAGCCCCGCGTCGGCCCCAACCCCAAGCGTGGTCACGATATCCAAGGGCACCCAAAGGCGCAGCGCGTCGGGATGCGCATGGAAATAGCGGCGAATCGCGGCGTGTAAGCCGGCTTCGCTGTCCGGCCTTTCGGTCAGAATTGGGTGATTCGTCCCCGTCTGAACGGCGGGGGCGGGGGCGTCGAGCGTAGCGGAAAAAGTCATGGGTTAGGCCACCAGGGGATTGGGGAAATCGTGATAGAGGGTGATGGGATCGATTGCGGCACCCGCCTCGTCCAACCCGCTGAGCGCAATGAGAAAATTACCCTTCGTCGTCAGATCGGGCGCGGCCAACCCTAGGGCAAACAGCCGGTGATCGCGCCTTGGGCCTGCGGCGAGATCCTCCAAAAAGCCGCGCCAGAGCTCGAACAAAGCGGCCTCGGTGATCTGGCCCGAGCGCGCAATCGCGGCGATGGTGAGGAACACCGCATTGAGGAAGATGTAATAGGAAATGAGCTTCGCCGCCGTTTCCGACGAAAACCCCGAACAGCCGGAGGTGCCGATATCGGGAATATGCTCGGCAATCGCCGCCTCGAACTCCACCACATAGGCCGTGCCCTGGCAGTCGCGGAACATCGCCGTTGCGGGGAGATCATCGGCAAGACCGATCAGCAGATTTTGCTGATGTGCGCCGAACAGCAGGCCGAAATCGCTCGCCGCCAGCAGCACCGGGGCGATGGCAACGTCAAGGAAACGGTCGAACCACAGGCCCGCCGCCTCGGCCCAAGGCAGGCCGCGCGCGCGGCTCACGCGCCCAATCAGTTCGACAATCCAGGCGTCGCCGCCGGTTGGATGGTCCTGGCACAGCGCCGCCAACATAGCGACGGGCGCATCGGGCCGATTGATTGGGTTTTCGCGCAGCACGACCAGACTATCGGGAAGCGCCTGCCCATCGGCGGCGCGCAACATCGCGTAAACTGGCTCGCCGAGAAACCGGAACTGTGGGCTTTGGGCGCGTAAGGCCTCGCCAATCGGACTATCGAGAATGCGCTGAACCTGAATCCCCCGATCCACCTCGTCTTGCCGCAACACGCGCACGGAGTTGGTGACTTGGATGCTCAGCGAGACCTTCAGCATAAACGGGGCATGGGGTGCCCAAAGCGAGCGGACCGAGGCCGTCGGCCACCAGGGCGCGCCGTTTGCGTCCAGCACGCGGATCGCGCCCCGGTCGATTTGGGCGGCAACCTCGGGCGTTTCCCGCAGGCGCGCCCATTGCCAGGGGTGCATGGGAAGCAGCACGCGCCCCGGCTCGGCAGAGACTGCCTCCGCGTGCGCCATCGCGGTCAAAGCGCGCACGCCGAAGCCGGGCGCGGCCTCGCCGATCACGAGCGCCTCGGGCGCGACGGATAGCCAGATCAAGGGAAACGACCCGCCCAATTCGGGGGCATAGGTCTGATCCTCCCCGTGGAACGCATCGCGGGATTTGGGCGCGGGATGCACCGGATGCCCGAGCAACAACCCCTGTTCAGCGGCCAAAAATTCCGGTGGCCGCGTTAGCGCATCCGAGACTTCTGCGCCCCGTGCCGTAATAGAGGCATCAATCGCGGCACCAGCGTCCAGCGCGCGCGTGAGGAGTTTTTCCCGATGGTCGGGCGTCGCAAGATCACCGAACGCCCCCTCGCGGAGCAAACACGCCAGTCCGTCGGGCACCGAAATCGGCTGCGGGGCCGCCTGCGCCGTCACGAAACGCCACTCTGCCGCAAATGCATGCCGACCTGCGGAACTGTCGTGAACAACTGGGATTGCAAGCCAGCTCCCGCCCCCAAGCGCCAGCCGCAGGACTGCCCCCTCGCGCGTCCCAATCGCCGTTTCACGGAGTAGGGCGTTCAGCAGCCCGCCCGCGACATGGTGCAGGCCCGGATTCGGTAGGGAGGCTGACGCATTCTGCACGTCCCGCGCTCCGCCATCCGGAGCGAGCAGGGCGGTATCCTGGCGCATCTCAAATCTCTCTGGTGTTTCGGTGATAAAGAATGCTATTCAGAATCATTCGCATTTGCAAGGCGTTTCTACAGCGCGATATGCTGCCATATGGAAAATGAGACGCAGGGGGCGATCAATTTGCCTAAAATTTTATATCATCTTGCTGCGGGCTCTCTTTTGGTTGGATTGGGGCAGGGGGCTCAATTCGCTCTACTGCCGCTGGTTGTTGGGCTGACCCACTTATCTCCCGCCACTATCGGCTTTATCGTCGGCCTCAGCACCCTCATGGGCATTCTAGGCGCGCTTCTGTGGGGACGTATCGCTGATTCCTATGGGCCGAAGCGCGCCGCGCTCTGGGCGATGGCGGTCTATGGTCTTGCTCAAATCGGCCTCCTTCTCAGCTTGATTGCGGCCCGTGACGAGGTGCTGGCCGGGGCGGGATTGGCCGGGGCGATTCTCGCCGGGCGTTTGCTCCATGGGCTTTCGGTTGCTGGGATTCATCCGGTTCTGCAAAGTTGGGCCAGCCGCCTGACCGGAGCCGCCGACCGGCTGCGCGGGCTCGCGCGCCTCTCGGCGGGGCTCAACATCGGGCGTTTGATCGGCCCGGCCCTCGCGGCGGCGGCGATTTGGCACCCGCTATTGCCGTTCATCCTTATCGCCTTTCTCGCCCTTCCAGGGCTGCTCGTGCTCGCGGCGTTGCCATCGGTGAAAGCGGTTCCGATCGACAGCCCGGCCGCGCCTTTAGCCTGCCGCCCGCGCGGCTTTGACTGGAGCCCCGTTTCAGGGTTTCTGCTCACACTGATGGTCGGCCAGATCTACGGCATTCTTGGCCTTTACCTGCAGGCCGTAGCCTCGCTCAGCGACGGTGACGCCACGGCGGTGATGGGGGGCATTCTGAGTGCCGCCGCGCTTGCGGGTTTGGGTGTTCAGATTTTGATTATTCCCCGCCTAAACTTGGATGCGAAGCGCCATCACGGCCCCATCGCCGCCTTTTCTTCAATCTTCATCGTCATCCTGGGCGCGCTTGCACCGATCTTGGCCGAGGGCATTGGTGGCGGCATCGTGAGCGCCTGCCTGCTCAGTGTCGGCGCGACCTTACTCGCCGCTTTGATGACGGCGCGCGTCAGCCTGCGGGCCGCCTTAGGCCGTCTCGGGCGCGCCGCAGGCCGTCAGAGCGCCGCGCAGACTGCCGGTTATGCGGCAGGCGCGGCCCTGGGCGGCTTTCTGTTCCAACTTCTCCCGACGGCCCCCTTCTGGTGTGCCGCAGTTGTAGGGCTTTTTCTGCTGGCCTCCGAGCATATGGATCAACGCGGCGACCTCAAAGATGCCGCCGGTGTATGAGCGGGCCGCCCACCGATGCGCTTTTCCGGGGTATCCAGGAAGGGGTTTTCTTCCCACGTTTTTACCCCAAGTTTCATTCCCAGAAGATTACCGTGTCGAACCTGGCGATGGTGCGTAGGGGCGACGCGCGCTAAGGGGAAGTAGACACCTATGCACGATATATCAGCGTCCATCGCGTCTATAATCTCAAGGTTTAGCCGATGACCGCGCCCCTATCTCGGTGGTTATTTGGGATGCTGGTCGCAGTGGTCAGCTTGGCTGTGCTCGGGTCTAACCCCGCAGAGGCTTCCGAGGATGCGGCCTGGGATGCGCTCCGGCAGGGCGGCATTGTGCTTTTCCGCCACGCCAACGCGCCCGGCGGGGGCGACCCGGCCGGAATGCGCCTCGACGATTGCACCACTCAGCGCAACCTTGATGACGCGGGCGTTGCGCAGTCGCGCCGCATTGGCGACGCTTTCCGATCGCGTGCCATAGAGGTCGGCGCGGTGCTGACCTCGCAATGGTGCCGGGCCCGTGACACTGCCGAATTGGCGTTTCCGGGGCGAAAGCGCGATGAAACCGCCTTCAATTCCTTCTTCGGCGACGCCTCCAAAGGCCCCGCGCAGACCGCCGCCGCTCGCCGCATTCTCGCGGATTGGCGCGGGCCGGGCGCGCTTGTGGTCGCGACGCATCAGGTCAACATTACGGCGTTGACGGGCATTTCGCCGCTATCCGGAGAAGGGGTTGTTGTTACGGTCGAAAACGGAACGATCAGCGTCGTTGGAAGCATCAGGCCTTAACGTCCCCCAAAACGCAGAAAACCCCGCATTTCTGCGGGGTTTCTGAAGAATTGGTGCCCAGAAGAAGACTCGAACTTCCACGCCTTGCGGCACAGGTACCTGAAACCTGCGCGTCTACCAATTCCGCCATCTGGGCGCCGTGGGGGAGTTTCTATAAACCTTGGGCCCCGCTGTCAACTGAGTGTCATCAAATAATTCGTCAGGCTTGCGTATCAACCGGCTTTTGTGAGGGTGACGCCCCGAGCCGAAAGCCGCGCCCAGGCCGCCGCAAGCGAGCCGTTAAGGTCGATCGCGCGGCAGGCGTCTTGGAACACACGCACGCGGAAGCCTTGGCGGGCGGCATCCTCGGCGCTCCAGGCCACGCAGAAATCGGTTGCAAGGCCAACGCAATCGACGAACCGCACCTCTCGGTCGCGCAGATAGGCCCCGAGGCCGGTTACGGTTCCGTCGGCCTCGGCGAAGGCGGAGTAGCTATCGATGGCAGCGCGGAAACCCTTGCGCAGGATCAGCGCAGCGTGAGGAATATCAAGGTCCGGATGAAATTCGGCACCGGGCGTCCCCTGGACGCAATGGTCCGGCCAGAGGGTTTGCAGCCCGTAGCGGAAATCTACCTCCTCGAACGGCACGCGGCCTGGGTGCTGGCTGGCGAAGGATTGATGCTGCGGTGGGTGCCAATCTTGCGTCAGCACGACCAGATCATAATTCCGCGCTAGCCGATTGATCGGGCCAACCACGCCATCACCATCGGGCACCGCCAGCGCGCCGCCCTTACAGAAATCCCGTTGAACGTCCGTTACCAGCAGAACGCGGCCAGCGTGATCCATAATTATTGCCCCAAGCCTAAAACATCGACCATCGAATAGCGCCCCGGCGCGCGCCCGGCGCACCATTGGGCGGCGCGTACGGCCCCGACGGCATAGATATCACGGCTTTGCGCTTTATGCGTTAGCTCGATCCGCTCGCCTTGCCCGGCGAAAACGACCGTATGGTCGCCGATCACGTCCCCGCCGCGCAAAGTTGCAAAGCCAATATCCCCGACCGGGCGCGGCCCGGTATAACCATCACGGCTGCGCACGGCGTGATCGGCAAGATCAATCCCGCGCCCGCGCGCCGCCGCTTCCCCCAGGGCAAGGGCGGTGCCGGACGGCGCATCGACCTTATGGCGGTGGTGCATCTCGACAATCTCGATATCCCAATCGGCCTCCAAGCTGCGGGCCACCCGCTCGACAAGTTCGGTGAGGAGGACGACGCCGAGGCTCATATTCGGCGCTTTTAAGATGGGAACCGACAGGGCGGCGACCGCGAGCGCTTCTTCCGCCGCCTCATCGAGCCCGGTGGTGCCGAGGATCAGCGCGGTTTGATGCTGGGCGGCAAGGTTGGCGTGCAGCGGCGTTGCGGCGGGCGAAGTGAAATCGATCACCGCGTCCGAGGCGGCGAATAGCGCGTTCGTATCGGTGGTCACGGCAACGCCGAGCGGCCCCAGGCCTGCCAGCAACCCGGCATCTTGCCCGACGGCTGCCGCGCCGTCGCGGTCAGTCACGCCCGCTAAGGTAGCCCCCTCGGTGCGGGCAACCTGCCGGATCAGCATTTGCCCCATGCGCCCGCCACCGCCAACAATACCGATCTTCATCAGGCTCTCCCATTCCTCCCGCGTTACGACGGATAGAGGGGGCGCAGTCTCTTCCCCTGTCAAGACCTCTCGCCCTTCTGGCAGCACCGCGTTAGGCTGCACGCGCCCTAGTGTATTTCCGAGGTGTTTACCGTGCGTAAAGATCGTTCCGCTCCCGTTGGTACTGTTACTCCATTGTGGCTGGAGTCGCGCGCTCTCCAGGCCAATTTAACCGGCGAGGAGACGCGGCGGCGGATCGATCTCTATTTGCCGAATGGGCATACCGGGGCGGGATTGCCGCTGCTGGTCGATCTGGTCGGTTTCACGGCGGGCGGCCCGGCGCATACCAATTGGAAGAACCACGGCGAAAGCCTGCCGGAGCGCTTGGATCGGCTCATCCATTCTGGCGCAATGCCGCCGGTCGCCGTGGCCTTTCCCGATTGCTTCACCCGGCTCGGCGGCAATCAATATGTGGACACGCCCGTTCTTGGGGCGTGGGAGCAGTTTTTGATTGCCGAAATGCTGCCTTTTCTGGAGGACCAGTTTGGCTGCGGCGGCCCTGGCAAGCGCGGCGTGTTCGGCAAATCCAGTGGGGGCTATGGCGCGATTTATCACGCGCTGAAACACGGCGGCAGCGTGTGGAGTGCGGCGGCCTGCCATTCGGGCGATATGGGGTTCGAGCTCATGTATCGGCACGAATTCCCCGCCGTGTTGCGGACCTTGGGCAAATACGGCGGCAGTATTTCGGCGTTCTTGGAGCATTTCCACACGACGCTCAAAACCCGCGACGAGGATTGGATGACGATCATGCTGCTGGCCCAAGCCGCCAGCTTCGATCCCGACCCATCCGCGCCCTGGGGCCTCCGGTTGCCGGTCGATCCTTACACCTGCGAGCTTATCCCGGAGCGGTGGGCCAATTGGCTCGCCTATGATCCGCTCACCCTCGCGCCGAAGCATTTGGCCAATTTGCGGGCGCTGAAAAGCCTGTTCATCGATTGCGGCGACGTGGATCAATATAATCTTCTCTACGGCGCGCGGCGCATGCACCAGTTTCTAACGGCGAATGCGGTGCCGCACGCGTATCAGGAGTTTCCCGATAACCATTCTGGTATCGATTACCGGATGGATGTGAGCCTGCCGATTTTGGCGAAGGCGTTGGTGGGGTAGGCGCGACTTGACGGAGAGACACGATGGGAATTCACGATCTTTGGCTTTTTCTGCTCGCTGGGGCGCTGCTGAACATTACGCCGGGGCCGGATATGGCCTTTATTGTCGCCCGAAGCACACAGTATGGGCCGCGCGCGGGGATCGCGGCGGCGCTTGGAATCGGCGTGGGCACCTTTGTTCACATCACCGCCGCTGCCGTTGGGATTTCGGCGCTGATTCTGGCGTCGGCCTGGGCTTTCACGTTGGTGAAATGGGTTGGCGCGGCCTACCTTGTGTATATCGGCCTGCAAACCTTGTGGGCGAGCTTTAAGCCGGTCGCGTCGGTCGCCCAACCCACGGCAGCGTCGAGCGCAAGTTTGCGTCAAATCTTTTTCCAAGGGGTTTTGACCAATGCCATGAACCCCAAGGTCGCCATCTTCTTTCTGGCCTTTCTGCCCCAGTTCGTCGCGGCGGACGCCCCGTCGAAAGCGGCGGCCTTTGTAACCTTGGGTTTGATTTTTGATGCGGTCGGCACGGTCTGGAATATTGCCGTTGCTTGCGCGGCGGGTTGGCTCGCAACCCGGGCTCCGTCGCAGCGCCTCAAGCTTTGGTTGGAACGGGGGATCGGCGCGCTCTTCGTTGGCGTTGGGGTTAAACTCGCGCTCACCAACCGGCCCTAAACCGGCCTAACGCCCCTTAAGCAAACACACCACTTGCGGCGCGAGCAGATTCGGGAAGCGCGCCGCCCAGGCCGGAATCGGGTCGCCTGCCGAGGTCAGCGCCCGCATCCGTTCGATTGTCAAATCCAGATCAGCGGCGAGGGTTTGGAAATCCTGCACGGTGCAGAGGTGAATATTGGGCGTATCGTACCAAGCATACGGCAGGTCGGGCGTATTCGGCATATGCCCGCCCGCCATTAAAGCCCAGCGCACGCGCCAATGGCCGAAGTTGGGGAAGGAGACGATCACCCGCCGCCCGATCCGCGCCAGATGCGACAGCACCGCGCGCGGGGCGCGGGTGGCTTGCAGCGTTTGGCTGAGAATGGCGTAATCGAAACTGCCTGCCGGATAGTCGGCAAGGTCGGTATCCGCATCGCCCTGGATCACGGAAAGCCCGCGCGCAACACACCCATTCACCCCGGCTTGCGAGAGTTCAATGCCGCGCCCGTCCACCTGTTTGGTGCGGGCGAGGTAATCGAGCAGGCTGCCGTCGTCGCAGCCAATATCGAGCACGCGGGTGCCGGGGTCGATCATCTCGGCAATGGCGAGCAGGTCGCGGCGAATCATTGGCTCAGCCCCCGCAGGCGGGCGCAGCCCTGGATGAAGCCGCCTAAGACGGCGAACATCTCCGGCTCGTCCAGTAAGAAGGCATCGTGCCCCCGGTCGGTCTCGATTTCGCAGAAGGAAACGTTCGCGGCAACCGCGTTCAAAGCATGCACCAGCGCCCGGCTTTCCGAGGTGGGAAACAGCCAGTCGGAGGAGAAAGACAGAACGCAAAAGCGCGTTTTACTGCCCGCAAAAGCCTTTGGCAGCGAGCCGAACTCGGCGGCGAGATCGAAATAATCCATCGCGCGGGTGATATAAAGGTAGGAATTGGCATCGAACCGATCCACAAACGCCGCGCCCTGGTAGCGCAAATAGCTTTCTACCTGAAAATCGGCATCGAACCCGAAGGTGACGGCGGCGCGGTCTTGCAACGTGCGCCCGAATTTCCGGTGTAAGGCCGGTTCCGACAGATAGGTGATATGGGCCGCCATCCGGGCGACCGACAGGCCGCGCGCGGGCACACAACCCGCGTCGGGATAGTCGCCATTGCGCCAATCGGGATCGGCCATGATTGCCTGCCGCCCGACCTCGTGAAAGGCAATATTCTGCGCCGAATGCCGGTAAGAGGTGGCGATGGGCACGGCGGCAAACACCCGCTCGGGGTAATGGGCCGCCCAAGACAACACCTGCATGCCGCCCATGGACCCGCCGACGACGGCGAACAGCGTATCGATGCCGAAATGATCGATCAGCCGCGCCTGGGCGCGCACCATATCGTTGATGGTGATGACCGGGAAATGGATCGCATAGGGCTTGCCGGTCGCAGGGTCATTTTCCAGCGGCCCGGTGGAGCCCATGCACCCCCCCAGCACATTCGAGCAGATGATGAAATAATGGGCCGGGTCGATCACCTTGCCGGGGCCAATCAGCAGGTTCCACCAGCCTTCGCGCCCGGTAATTGGGTGCTTTTCGGCGACATATTGATCGCCGGTGAGCGCGTGGCAAATGAGAATCGCATTGCTGCGCTCGGCGTTCAGCGTGCCATAGGTGGTGACGGCGAGGCTGAAGGGCGCAAGGCTCTGGCCGCTATCCAGCGGCAAGGGCGCGTCGAACTTAATCACCTGCCGGGTGGCGGCGGGCGTGGGGGAAAGATTGGCGGTAGTCATAACGGGCGGTTGCCACTCCCAAAGGACCGACGCTAACGTTAGCGCCGTCCGATTACTCGGAACCAAGCCCGCATAGGACGCGATTGCGGGGGCGCGCGTCAATGCCTGTTTTATATCTCGACCCAAGATGTCATCCTGCATCGCTTGCCCCTTCCGTGATGGCTGCGGGCGCGCTACGTTCCTGCCAGAAGTGTATTTGTTGGGTTCCTGCTGGAACTCTGTGATGTAAGTGAGACTAGGATGACCGACGCTGGCGATAGCACCCCTCCCGTCCCGACCGAGGCGACCCCGCAACGGTTGCTGGCCTTCCGTGAGGAAATCGATCAGATCGATACGCAGCTCCATGATCTGTTGATGCGTCGGGCCGAGGTTGTGACCGAGGTTGGCGCTTGGAAGCGCGGGCAGAATGCCATTGTGCTACGCCCGGCGCGCGAAGCTGAAATTTTCCGCCGTCTCGCTGCCCGGCATCAAGGGCCGTTGGCGTTCGGGGCGATTGCCCGCATCTGGCGCGAGATCATCGGCGATATGACGATGATGGAAGGCAAATTTACCATCGCCGTCTATTTGCCCGAAGGCGATGGCGTCTATTGGGATTTGGCGCGCGACCATTTTGGCGTGCTGCCGGCGCTGATGGTGCATCTTTCGGCTGGATCGGTTTTGCGCGCGGTATCGGACGATACCTCCACGCTGGGCGTACTGCCCTGGCCCCAGGAAGGCGACCCGGACCCGTGGTGGCAGTATTTGCAGCGGGCGGACGATAAGTCGCCGCGCATCGTGGCGCGTTTGCCCGCCTATGGTCCTGCGAATGGCCCCTCGGCGCTCGTCATTGCGCGCGCGCCGATGGAAGCCTCGGGCGATGACCGCAGCTTCATCGTCGTCGAAACCTTGAAGGAAATCAGCCGCACGCGGCTGTTGTCGCGTGCGGGGGCCGCCGGGTTCACGGTCGATTGGATCACCGATCAACTCGATAAACCGGGCCTGCCGGGGCTGCATTTGATCGAGGTTGAAGGCTTCGTGACCGAGAGCGATCCACGCCTCCACGCGCTCCACCGGGACAACCCGGAAGAAATCGGCCAGCCCCGCATCATTGGCGGATACCCTGTGCCGTTGCGGCGCAAATAGCCTCCCTTCATTTTGACTAGAAAAGTTACTCCCATGAGCAAGGCACCCGTTCCGCGCCCTGGTATTCTGGATATCGCCATCTATGTGAGCGGCGCAAACCAGGTCGGGGCGACCACGACGCTGAAACAGCTTTCCTCCAACGAAGGCGCGCTGGGGCCAAGCCCGGCGGCGGTCGCTGCCCTGCGCGACATGGCGGGCGAAATGCACCGCTACCCCGATGGCGGCAGCACGGCCTTGCGCGAAGCCTTGGCGAAGAAGCACGGGCTTGATGCCAGCCGCATCGTCTGCGGGGCCGGGTCGGACGAGCTTATCGCCCTGCTGCTGAAATCCTACGCCGGGCCGGGCGATGAGGTGCTGTATAGCCAACACGGCTTCCTCATGTACCCGATTGGCGCAAAGACCGTGGGGGCAACTCCCGTCGCCGCCCCCGAAACCGCCCTGCGCACCGATGTGGATGCCATGCTGGCGGCGGTGACGCCGCGCACCCGCGTCGTGTTCGTCGCCAATCCCAATAATCCCACCGGCTCCTACCTGCCGCCGGACGAAATCGCGCGCCTGCACGCGGGGCTGCCTGCCGAAACCCTGCTGATCATCGACGCGGCCTATGCCGAATATGCGGAAGGCCGCAATGATTACACGGCGGGGATCGAGCTGGTCGAAGCGCATCCGAATGTCGTGATGCTGCGGACCTTCTCGAAGATTTATGCGCTGGCCGCTTTGCGTTTGGGTTGGGCCTATTGTTCGGCTCCGGTCGCGGATGTGCTGAACCGGGTGCGTGGGCCGTTCAATGTGAGCTTGTCGGCGCAAATCGCCGGGCTGGCTGCCGTGCAGGATGGCGATTTCCTCGCCCGCTCCCGCGCCCATAACGAAGCGTGGCTGCCGTGGTTGACGGAAAAGCTCGCCGGCCTGGGCCTTGCGGTCGCCCCCAGCGCTGGGAATTTCGTGTTGGTGCGCTTCCCTGAAACCCCCGGCAAAACTGCGCCCGAGGCGTGGGACTATCTCGCCCAGCGCGGTGTGTTGATCCGCAAGATGGCTTCCTACGGGTTGCCGCACTCCTTGCGCATTTCGGTGGGGCCGGAAGAGGAGCTTCAGGAGGCCGTGCGCCTGCTGACTGAGTTTCTGGCGGCATGAGCGTAGCGCCCTTCAACCGGGTGCTGATCGTTGGGATCGGCCTGATCGGCAGTTCCTTGGCGCTGGCGTTTCGCAAAGCCGGGCTCGCCACGCAGATCGTTGCGCTCGACCATACGCCGGACCATGTGGCCGAAGCCTTGCGCCTCGGTTTGGTCGATGCGGCGGGCGATGATCCGGCCCTGGCAACGGGGGCCGATCTCGTTATCCTCTGCGTGCCCGTGGGCGCATGCGGCAAGGTTGCGGCTAAGCTCGCGCCCTTCCTTGCCCCCGGCGTCATTCTGACCGACGTAGGCTCGGTCAAGCAGGCGGTGGTCCGCGATGTGGCCCCGGTTTTGCCGGAGGGGGTGCAGTTCATCCCCGGCCATCCGATTGCGGGCACCGAACATTCCGGCCCCAGCGCCGGGTTTGCCGAACTCTTCGAGGGGCGTCACTGCATTCTGACGCCAACCGAAACCGCCGATCCGGTAGCGGTCGCGCGCCTGCAAGCCGCGTGGGAGGCAATCGGTAGCCTGGTTACGATTATGAGCGCCGAGCATCACGACCGGGTGCTGGCGATTACCTCGCACCTGCCGCATCTCATCGCCTATACGATCGTCGGCACCGCGACCGATCTTGAAGAGCATATGCAGCAGGAAGTGATCAAATATTCCGCAGGCGGCTTTCGCGATTTCACCCGGATTGCCGCCTCGGACCCGATCATGTGGCGCGATGTGTTTCTGAATAACCGCGAGGCGGTGCTTGAAATGCTCGGGCGGCTGCACGAGGACCTAGGCCTGCTCGCCCGCGCCATCCGCATCGGCGACGGCGCAACCCTGGAAGAGAAATTCACCCACACGCGCGCGATCCGGCGCGGCATTATCGCGGCAAAACAGGCTTAGGATGGCTTGATATTTCTCCGAAAGCGGCGTAGCTTGCGCTCATTGTTCACTTTTTGTTTCGGAGAGTGTTATGAGCCTGAATGCCTATCTCACCTTCGGCGGCACCTGTCGGGACGCCATGAATTTTTATGCCGAGTGCCTCGGGGTCGAACTTGAGATGATCTCGACCTTCGCAGGCACCCCCGCCGAAACTTACGTGCCGCCGGAGTGGCGCGATAAAATCATGCATGCCTCCTTGCGGTATGGCGGCGTTGCGCTGATGGCGTCGGATGGTATGGGGCCGGGGGATGTGACCCATGGCGGCTTCAGCGTTTCGGTGCAGGCAACCTCGATTGAGGAGGCCGAACGGCTATTTGCCGCCTTGGGCGCGGGCGGCGCGGTGACGATGCCGCTGGAAGAAACCTTTTGGGCCATCCGCTTCGGCACGCTTATCGATCAGTTCGGCGTTCCGTGGATGGTGAATCTCGATCGTCCGATGTAGCGCTTGGCGGAGTGCGGGGGGCGCTCGGTCCAGCCTCCCGCGCCGCATCGAGCCAGCGTCGAAACTCTGCAAGCTTTGGCACGAGATCGTTGAAAAAGGCATTGCCGAAGGTTTCGGTCATGGTAGCCATATCCGGCCCGAGGGCGGCAATCGCCGCCTCCCGCGCCGCGCGCCCGGCGTCGGTCAGATAAACCCGCTTGCCGCGTCCATCTTGCGGGTCGGGAGTGATGGTGACGAGGTTTTTTTCCGCGAGTTTTCGAACCACTTCCCCCATGCTGGCTTTCGTCACCTGAAGCGCGCTCGCCATCCGCACCAAACTGCGCCCATCGCCCATCCGTACGAGATGATTGAGCGCGGTGAATTGGGCGAGGCTCATGTCTAACGGCATCACCTGTTCAAACCGCCGCCCGGCCAGTTGGGCAATAATCCCAATCTCGTTGAGCAGTTGAAAGGCGGGCGGCGGGGGATTGGGCATTAGAAAGCCATCGAAAGTTTCGGCCCGGCGGCGATCAGCGTCGCAGGATCACGCCGGGGGGCGGGAGAGACCGTGGGACCATAGCCGATCCGGGCGATCATCTGCACCCGTTCTGGCGCTTTACTGCCGAGTTCGGCCAGCAAGCGCTGCTGCGCGCCCGCCATTTCAGGATATTCCTGCAAAAGCTGGCTCATTGGGTGCAGGGCGAGACCCGCTTGCGTTACGCTGAGGGCGAGGCGTTGATAGGCCCGCCCGGCGGCGATTTGATCCTCGCGGCGGTTGGCCGGCGTGGTCAGCCAAATCAGCGCCGGGGTGCCGTCGGTCATCGCTTTATAAAGGTCGAGCCCGGTTTGAAAACCGCTGCTGGTGGGGTCGGCCAGGGCTTCGCGCGTGATGATCCCAGTGCGGGCGAGCACTTCGATCATACCGCCGCCGATATCGATGCCGTCGCGGTGTTGGGCGATTTCCTTCGACCCAATCCGCATCAGCTTGACGCTTTCCAGAAACGTGCGCGGCAGGCGGGTTTCGATCTCCATACCCTCATAGAGCAGCCCGCGCAGCCGGGCCACGCGGTCGGCGGCGGCGGTGGCCTCCACGCGCACGTCGGCGGTGCTGAGCGCGGTGAGGGCGCGCAACTGACCGTCGCTAGGCGGGCGCTTGGCATCGAACGGCTCCTTTACACTGCGGCGCAGGGTAATTGCGGCGGCCAGCGGATCGGCGGAGCCGCCCGCGCTCAAGCGAATATCGGCAACCGGGCGATGATCGACCCCATCGGCGCTAAAACTGCCCTGCGGGAATAGGCTCACCTCGGCCCGATACCCGGCAAGACCGGCCCCGAGCACCAGGGTTTCCAGAAAACAGCCCTGACCGATCACGATCTGGCGGCTGAACGGATCGGTCTCCGGCAACAGGCGGCTGCGGTCGACAAAGAGGCGCATTTGATCCTCGCCAACCAACTCGATCAGCCAGGATTGCAGATTATGCGGATTGGGGGCGAGGGCGGCGTAGGACAGCGCCCGTTCGCGCGGATCGCGGCCCTGTCCTGCTGCGCGCCATGGGGCGATAGCCACGGCGGGGACATTGGGGATTAGACTAATGCCCACGCCGCCAGCAACGGCGGCCGTGCTGAGGGCGGCAAAGCCCCCCAGAGTCCATTTCAGAAAGCGGCGACGGTTGGTCGGGGCCATGAGGTGCTCCATTAGTAAGGGTCCATACCAGTAGTATGGCTCCTTACTACATGTTGCTGTCAAGCGATCTTTTGGCAGGGGCCAAATTCGCAAGATTTATCAAAGCCGCTTATGCTTCTCTCAATCGCAAGAGGAGGAGGCGGATGGTGGCAACAGCTTATGAGGCGCGCATTCTGCGGGCCGTCGATCATCTCTGGGCGAACCTAGATGCGCCCTTGGATTTGGACCGATTGGCGGAGGTCGCTTGCTTCTCGCCCTATCATTTCCACCGCCTCTATCGCGGGATCACCGGCGAGACGGTGGCGGAAACCGTGCGGCGGCTAAGGCTGCACCGGGCGGCGGGCGCGCTCTTGGCCTCCGAACGCCCGATTGCCGAGATTGCAGCGACGGCGGGATATGGCAGCCAAGCGGCGTTTACCCGCGCCTTTGCCGCCTCCTATGGGGCTGGGCCGGGCCTCTATCGTCAGTCGGCGGCTTCAGCTCATCAATTGGAGGAAAAAATGGTTCCGGTCGAAACTCTGTATCTACCGGCCTTACCGTGCCTCGCCTTAGCGCATGTTGGGCCAGAGCAGCACATCGATAAGGCCTTCGAAACGCTGGCGCTTCACGCCGCCCCGCGGGGGTTGATGACGGAGACGACGCGATTTTTCGCCGTCTATTACGATGATCCCACGCTGGTGCCCGCCGAAGCGTTGCGGTCGCACGCTTGCCTCACGGTGCCGCCCGATACAAGGGCCGAGCCGCCGCTGGAAAGGCTCACGGTCGGCGGTCGGCGCTATGCGGTGGCGCGCTTTATCGGCCCCTATGCCGAATTGGAGCGCGCCTATCACTGGCTCTATAGCACCTGGTTGCCGCAGCAGGGGGTCGAGCCGGGCGATGCGCCGTGTTTGGAGGAATATCTGAATGATCCCAAACAGGTGCCGCCTGCCGAGTTGGAAACCCTCATTTACATCCCCCTAGCCGAAGCGGGTCTTCAACCATGAGCCTGCCGCCTTACGAAGCGCGCATTCTGCGGGTCGTCGATCATCTCTGGGCCAATCTCGATGCGCCCTTGGATCTGGACCGGCTGGCGAAAATCGCTTGCTTCTCACCCTATCATTTTCACCGGCTCTATCGCGGGATCACCGGCGAGACGGTGGCGGAAACGGTGCGGCGATTGCGTTTGCACCGGGCGGCGGGGCAACTCGCGCAGTCCGACCAGCCGATTGCCGATATCGCCAACCGCGCCGGGTATGGCAGCCAAGCCGCCTTCACCCGCAGTTTTTCCGCCGATTACGGCACCCCGCCGGGGCTTTACCGCCTGAGAACAACCTCTCCCAATGCTATGGAGGATAAGATGCTACCCATTGATTTCGTAACCCTGACCGATCTGCCCTGTGTCGCCGTGGCCCATCGCGGCCCGTATATGGAGATCGGCAAAGCCTTCGAGCAGGTCTCGATCTACGCGGGCACGCGCGGGCTTATCGGGCCGGAAACACGCATGTTCGGGGTTTATTACGACGATCCCAATGCCGTGCCTGCCGCCGACTTGCGCTCGGAGGCCTGCCTTACCGTCCCGCCCGGCACCGACATCGCCGCGCCCGCCCACGCGCTCACCATCGCGGGCGGACGTTATGTGACGGCGCTGCACACCGGCCCCTATGCCGAACTCGAAAAAGCCTATCAGTGGCTGTTCGGCGCCTGGCTACCGACCAGCGGCCACGAGCCCGATGATCGGCCCAGCTTGGAAGAATATCTCAACGACCCCCGCACGCTACCGCCGACCGAGTGGCAGACGTTGATTTACATTCCGTTGAAGGGGTAAGCCGCTTACCGAACGGGCGGAACCGGCTGCCCCTTCACCGAAACCGCGACCTTAAACAGCGATCCCGCGAGGGGTTCGGCGGCTTGTTCGGCTTCCGTTAGCCCCTCGCAGGCGCTGGTGATATAGAGAGTTTGCAGGTCCGCGCCGCCGAAAGCCACCATCGTGCAGCGGCTCACCGGCAGGCGGATTTCTTCCAGAATATCGCCTGCGGGGCTGAAGCGCAGCACGCGACCCCCGGCGAATTGGGCGCTCCAGTAGCAACCTTCCGCATCCATCGCCGCGCCATCGGGCCGTCCGCCCTCAGGCGGAAGGGTGGCGAAGACCGTTCGCGCGCCGATCTGGCCGCTCGCCGGGTCCATCGGGTAGGTGTAGATCGCATGCGCGCGCGTGTCGGAATGATACATCCGGGTGCCATCGGGCGACCAGGCGAGGCCGTTGGAGACCATCACGTCGCTCGCGCGGGATTCAAGGCCCATTTCGGTCAGGCAATAAAGCTCCGCACTGCGTTCGGTGCGCGGCTCGTGCATCGTGCCGACCCAGAAACGGCCCTGCGGATCGGTTTTGCCGTCGTTGAAACGGTAGGTTTTTGGATCATAGGGGGCGGCGGCAATCGCGCTTTGCTCCCCTGTTGCGGGATCAAAACGAACTAAGCCCGAGCGCAAGGCCAGCAGCAGCGCCCCATCGGCCCGCACGGCGACACACCCAAGGGCTTCATTGAAATCCCATTGTGCAACCGCCCCCGTCGCTGGGGTGAGCTGAAACAGGCTTGGCCCATTAATATCCACCCACCACAGGCAGGCGCGCGCCGCATCCCACACCGGCGATTCCCCGGTTTTGCAGCGCTGTTGCACATTAAGTTCGACCGGCCCCACAAGTTTCGACATAATTTGCTCCTAAGAAAGCCCCGCCCGGAAGCCCTTCTAGCGGGTTTCATCCGCCTTGTCTCTTGACCGCTTTCCGGGGCCGTGGCACACCGCGCAACGCCTTTCCCCCTGCCAGAATCGGACGCCGATTTCCATGCTGCGCCGCCTTTACGATTGGGTTATCGCCAAAGCGGGCACGCCCCAGGCCACTTGGGCGCTCGCCCTGGTGTCGTTCGTCGAAAGCTCCTTCTTTCCCATTCCGCCCGATGTGATGCTGGTGCCCATGTGCCTCGCCAATCGGCGGCGGGCGCTGTTTTACGCGGCGGTCTGTACGCTGGCCTCGGTTGCGGGCGGGTTTCTGGGCTATGCCATCGGCTATTACCTGTGGGAAGCGATTGGCTCCTGGGTGATTCAGAGCTATGGGCTTGGCGCGAAATTCGACGAGTTCCAAAAAGCCTTCGCCGAGTATGGCTGGTGGATCATCGTTATTAAGGGCATGACGCCGATTCCCTATAAGCTGATTACGATTGCCTCGGGCGTCGCGCATTTCCCGCTGCTGGCCTTTGCGTTCGCCTCAATCCTGTCGCGGGCGATGCGGTTTTTTCTGATTGCCGGGCTGCTCTATTTCTTCGGCGAGCCGATCCGCGCCTTTATCGAGAAATATCTGACGCTGCTGACAAGTGTTTTCGCGGTGCTGTTAGTCGGCGGTTTTGTCGCGTTGCGGTATTTGTAGGGGCAATTGGCGGCTGAGTGAAAGACGCGGTCGGAGTGAGGGGGAAATTATGCCAAACAATTCACGTTTTTCGCCGCCGTCACGCTTGAAGCGCGCATTTGCGATACTGGGTATTGTTGCGTCAACAATATATGTTTTGGCTTTTTTTACCTGGCCCTTGCTAATTTTGCTATTTTTTGGGTCTTCAGCTTCTCTTGATGAGTCCGATTATTTGCCCCCCCTCCGAGGAGAAAGTGATCTCGAGTGATTTGCTGCTGAATCAATATTTGGAAAATATTAACCAAATCAGAACTGCGTTTCGTTTCAATGATGTGGACGCAAAACTTGTCTGTTCAGCCTCTCACCGTGTGTTTCCCGATCGGAAAGATATTGAGATACCTTGGAACATAAAAGATGCAATTGAGCGGCAATTTGTAAATTTTCTTCTTTTCTATGATGAAAACGATAAATTCCTCGTGGCACTCAAAGCGGAATACCGTGTTTGGCCGCCGAATGACGTTCATAAACTCGGAAATTGCACCGATTTGTTAATTGCAAAGCGCCTCCCCCCGAGTCCCCTCGTCGATTAGGACCTGCCCCCTAAACCTTGAGCGCCCCCGCCAGAAGGGCGACCAGCCCCGCCGGTTCCGGGGTTTTGGCGGCTTGTTCGGCGAAATCTGGTAAGGAGGCGGGGAGCATGCCCAGGGACGGCAGCGAGAGGCTCGGCTGCAGATAGTCCGGCAACAGCACCCCGAAAGCCGCCGCCACCGCTGCGGTTGCGCCGCCAAAGCTGGGAATCAGATTGACGGGCCGCCCCGCCCATCCTCCCCGCCGGGCAATTGGGTGGCCGATATCGTTGCGCATCGGGTCTTGTCCGTCGCATTCACCCCCGTTCAAGCCGATCGCGTCCGGCGGCTTTTGCTCGGTAGAGGGCTTCGTCGGCGCGGTTGAGTAGGAATTCCGCCATGTTTTCGGCATCGCCATAGTCGGCGACCCCAATAACACCGCCGCTAAAGCTGACCATGCGCGGGGCGGTGGCCCCAGCGATCTCCGGTAACAGCCCCCCGCACGCCCGCTTACAACTGGCGCGCGACGCATCCAACACCCCAATCGCCGCGTTAACATCTGCACCGGGGAGCAGAATGGCAAATTCCTCGCCGCCAATACGGCCAATATAATCTTCCCGGCGCAGCGAGGTTTGCAGGTGGTTGGCGAGCCGCTTTAGAACTCGGTCGCCCGTGAGATGACCGAAGGTATCGTTTATGGACTTAAAATGGTCCACATCGATAATGGCTAGGCTCAACGGTCGCTGCGTGCGCTGGGCGCTGGCAAGCGCCTGTTCGAGTTCGAGCAGGAAGGCGCGCCGGTTCGGCAAGCCCGTTAGATGGTCGCGGTGGACGAGATGATCCAACTCTTCCAATCGCGTTAGCACCGCATCAATGCGCCCGAGCAGTTCGTTTGCGCGGATGGGTTTGGATAAAAACCCGTCGGCCCCGCAGCGTAAGGCTTGGATTTGGGCCATCGAGTCGGTTTCGCCGGAGAGAAAGAGAATCGGTAAGGTCGTGAAGGTCGGGAACTGGCGGATAATCGCTGCCAATTCCGCGCCGGAAACCTGCGGTAGATTTAAATCGAGAATCAGCGCCGCCGGGCGGAAGCTAGCGAGGGCTTCCAACAGTTGCATGGGATCTTCCACATGTTTGACCTGATAGCCCTTTTGGCCGAGGTATCCCGAAACCAACCGCGCCATTGAAGCGTCATCCTCGACGATCATCAGCCGCCGTAAGGACCGTTCGGCGGTCCCGTGGCGGATGGCAACCCGCATCAGGCGGTCAACCTCGTCGATTTGATAGGGACGCGCAAGGAAGCCTAAGCCGCCCGCGCGCAAGGCCGCGATGCGGTCGGCGACGGTCTCGGACGCCGTGGTAAAGATCGTCGGCGGTTGCCCCGATGGAAGCGGCGCGCTCTCCGACCCAATCCGGGGGGGCAATTCTCGAAAAATGGCGATGGGCGGTTTTTCGGTTGCGGGCAGGGCGGACCCCGGATCGGGCAGCATGACGCACTGATACCCAATATCTTTCAGAACCCGGCGCAGCGCCTCGTCGGCGCCATAGATGCAGACGGTCGGGCGGGGCGGGTGTTCTTCCGCAGGGGCGCGATAGAGTTGGGATGCTGGCATAGCGGTAGGTCTCGGCTGTGATGCTGGATAGGCCGTTAGGACCAATTTTCATGCCAAGGTCGACAGCGGAAAATGCCGTTGGTTTTTTGCAATATGGGCGGCAACGCCCAGAAATTAGGTTGCAGACTGCAAATTCAAACGCAAAACGCGACGTCAAAATCAGAATTTGTCAGAAAAACCCTTGGCATAAGTTTTGAAATTAGAGCGGGCACCGACAGCGATACCCCGCGCTCACGGGAGCGCCGGATAGGAGGAAAAAATGATGACAACAGTCGCACACAGCCGTCGCCGCTATGGTGGTCCGGCGCGCGCTCCCCATCAACGCCATGATAAGCGCTATACCAATCCTGCACTCAAAGTTGTTGTATGCGGGACGGTTCACGTGGCTGTGGATTGGGGATTGGGGGGCTTTCGGTTGGCGCCGTTTCTCTCCCTGTTGCCGCTCGGCACCCAGCTCGATGGCGTCATTCTGGATCGAAATGACGATCCGATTGCAACCTTTGTGGTCGAGTTGGTTGGGCGCGGCGGAATCGATGAGCCCGCGCGGTTCCGGTTCCAGAGTTTGCCCGATGAAACTTTCGATGTGTTGCAGGCGATGATTCTCAGCACGCGATAGGGTTCACCTGAAGGAAGAGGCGGCGCTCAGCGCGCCGCCATTTCGTCCCACGCCTGCTTTTTTCGATAAATGGTGGAGGGGGCAACCTCCAGTAAGGCTGCCGCGCGGGGAATATTGCCGTCGCAAGCGGCGATAGCCCGCTCGATTGCGTCCTTCTCAATGCGCCAGAGCGGGCCGACGGCGATGGCGGTCGGCGCGGACGATAAAACGCCCGGATTGGAAGCGCCTGCGCTGGCGACGGGCGGGGCAATTGGCCGCGCGATCGTCAACCCTGGGGTGAGCGGCGGCGGGAGCATATCGAGGCCCACCTGCTGGCCATCGTTGAGAACAACGATGTTGCGAATGACATTTTGCAACTGTCGCACATTACCCGGCCAGGCGTAATTTTTAATAATCGCTTCTACTTCGGGTAAGAACCCCGAAAATTCCTTAGATTCTTCTTTAGAATATTGCAGCAGAAGCGCGCGGGCGATTTCGATCACGTCATCGTCGCGGTCGCGCAAGGGCGGCAAATGAATCGGAATAACGTGAAGACGGTAATAGAGATCTTCGCGGAAGCGCCCCTCCTCCACCTCGGTTTGCGGGTTCCGGTTGGTGGCGCAAAGAATGCGAATATCGACCTTTTCAACCTTGCTGCCGCCAACCCGGGTAAAACTGCCGGTTTGCAAGAAGCGAAGCAATTTGGTTTGCAGGTTAAGGTCCATCTCGCAGAGTTCATCGAGGAACAAGGTGCCCCCGTCGGCGCGGCTGGCGGCCCCATCCCGGTCTGCTGTTGCGCCGGTAAACGCGCCTTTGACGTGCCCGAAAACCTCCGATTCGATTAAGTCTTTGGGAATAGCCCCGCAGTTGATGGCAATGAAGGGCTTAGCGCGCCGTGGGCTGGCCCGGTGAATCGCTTCGGCGCAGACTTCCTTCCCCGTTCCCGATTCGCCCGTGATGAACACGGTTGCCTTGCTCGTGGCCGCATTTTCGATAATGCGGTAGACGGGCTGCATTGGCAGGGAGGAGCCGATGAAGCCGTGAAAACGGCTGCGCCCCATATCGTCACGGAAACTATTCACCAGCGTCCGTAAGCGGTGCTGCTCCAGCGCGTTGCGCACGGTGACAACGAGGCGCTCGGCTGAAAACGGCTTAACGATAAAATCCGCCGCCCCGGCCTGCATCGCCTCAACGGCGGTATTGATCGATCCATGCGCGGTAATGACGACGACGGCGGTCGGCAGCTCTTCTTGTTTGATCGCCCGTAAAATCTCGATTCCCGCCATATCCGGTAACTGCAAATCGAGAATCACGAGTTTCGGCAGATGGCCGCGCACATAATCCTGCGCTTCGCGGCCAAGGCTGAGATGGGTGGACGCAAATCCCGCTTTCCGCAGGAACTCGCGGTAGACATTCGCCAGCGACGGAACGTCTTCCACGAGCAAGATATCGGGGCGGTCAGTATCGTCCATGCGTTTACGGTTATCCCCCCTGCGCGCCGTTCCGGGTAGCATAAGCGCTTATTTGCGCAAGGGTAAAGCAGAGGGTTTTAACAAGACCCTAATGCCCGCGCCCCGTGACGACGACTAGCACCGTGCGCAGGATAATCATTGCGTCCATGGCCAGCCAGTGCCGGGCTTTTGTGAGGGATAGGGCGTAGGCGTGGTCGTACCCCACTTTGCAGCGCGTATCTTCCACGGTTTCATCATACCCTTGGTAGACTTGCGCCAATCCGGTAATGCCAGGGCGGACGCCGTAAACCCGCTCGGAAAAGAAGGGAATAGAGTTTTCAAGGCGAGGCACGATTCCGGGCCGTTCCGGGCGCGGGCCAATCAGCGACATATCGCCCTTCAGCACGTTCAAAAGCTGCGGAATTTCGTCAAGGCGGGTTTTGCGCATAAAGCGCCCGACGCGGGTGACGCGCGGATCGTTTTTCGTGGCCCAGACCGGCCCCGTTTTGGCTTCGGCATTCACCCCCATGCTGCGGAATTTAATCATGTAAAACAGCTTGGTTTGCCGCGCCGTGCTTTCGCCGACACGCAATTGCCGAAACAGGATCGGGCCGGGGCTATCGAGCCGGATGGCGAGGGCGACAAGCGGAAGGATAGGGGCGGTGAGGGCAAGGCCGACCAAGGCCCCCATCACATCCACGAACCGTTTACCATACCGCACACTGGCGGGCTGATGGCTGAGAACGGGCGGGGCCGTGGTGCGGTCCCAGTCGGCGGCGAGGGTTTCGAGCGTTAAATCGTCGGTCATGGGGAAAATTCCTAATCGGCAGAGGGAAGAGAGATGCGGCGCCAAGGGGCGCGATGGCGACCGAGCAGAAAGCGCGCGGCACCGATGGCCCCCGCGAGATGGCCGCGAACGAGATAATCGATCAGGGCCGAGGCGCGGCGGATGGGGGACGGGCACAGGCTTGCGCGTTTCAGGACCGGGGACAGGAGCCCTAAGGCATAGCCCGCAACCTGCATCGCAAAAATGCTGCCAAAGACCAGCGAGCCGTCGCGGGCCAGCAGCCCGGTGCCGATGAGCGCCCAGAGCATGGCAAGCGGCATTAGAGGGCGGGAGCCTTTTCCCGACAGAAAGAGAAAGGCCAAGATCGGGCGGCGCGGGTTCAGCAGTCCGGGTAGCCTTACGAGCTGTTGAAGATTTCCGGTTCCAATGCGAATACGGCGGCGGAAATCTTGCGGCTCGGAGGTGGGATCGAGTTCGAGTGCGGTAATCTCGGGGTCGTAAACACCCCGGCCACCGCGCGCAATTGCGCCCATTGCCAACAGAAAATCATCGTTGACGCTATCGGGGGGCAAGGGGCGCAAAGCGCTTTTTCGAACCGCAAAGCCCGCGCCATGCGCGCCAATTGGGGCGGCGAGCAGGGATTCGCGGAACAGCGTCGTCGTTTGCCGCTGCCACCAGCGGGCCTCGCCGGGGTTTTTGGGCGACAAGAGTTTGTAGCAACTGCTGACAAGGGCGCAGTTCGGATTGGAAAACCATCCGGCAATCCGCTGAAGCGCGTCGATCGAGAGCAGCGCCGAGGCATCGGAGAAGAGAATGATGCTGCCCGTCACCAAGGGAAATGCTTCGTTCAGAACGGCAACTTTTCCGCGATTTTCCGCAAAGCGGATCAGCCGGAAACTCACCCCCTTAAGGGCGTCGGTATCGGCGGCTCGGGCGGCTTGCGCGCTGGTATCGTCGGGCGAGCCATCATCCAGCACCAGAATTTCAAGCTTCTCGGGCGGATAGAGCAAGGCGGCGCAATTAGCGATCTTGGCCGCGATGAAGGCGCCTTCCCGATAGGCCGGAATGACGATGCTGATGCGCGGCAGGCTATCGGCGACGATGACCGGCGGTGTCTCGGCACTCTGCTTGCGGGTAAGGGCGCGCAGCAGAAGCGAATAACCCGCATGGTGATAGACAGTGGCTGCCAGCGCTGCGAGCGTCGAAACTTCGAGGACTGAGGTCATTGAATGGGTTCCCCGACGGCTAAACGCTCGTAGGCGCGTTGGGTGGTTTTCAGCGAATAGCGGGCCAGAACCTCCAGACGCCCGAGCGACCCCATCCCCGCCCAAGCCGCAGGGCCAAGGGCGAGAAGCTCCATCAATGCGAATTGAAGGGCATCGCTGTTTTCAGGGGGGATGAGAATGCCTGCCCCGGTTGCCAGGGCCGCGGGCACACCGCCGACCGAGGTGGCGATAATCGGCAGACCACAGGCTTGCGCTTCCAGCAGGGCCAAGGGCAGCCCTTCGGCGCGCGACGGAAGGCAGAAGACGTCGAGCGCCCGCAGAACTGCGGCGCTATCACTCACGAGTCCCAGAAAATGCACGCGGTGTGCGATGTTCAGCGCGCGCGCTTGGGCTTCGAGCGCCGGGCGCGCGCTGCCGTCCCCGGCCAGAATAAGATGGCAAGTTTCCGGCAAACCCGCCGTTGCGGCGATCAGCAGATCATGCCCCTTCACCGTTTCCAGGCGTCCGATACTGCCGATCATGATGGGCGCATTGGGCAGGCCAAGCCGCCGCCGCTGCACCAGTTTGCCCGCGATCCCGTCAACGGGGCGAAAATGCTCACTGTCCACGCCATTATAGAGAATCTGCGGGCGCGTTCCGACGTGATGGGCAATCGCATCGCCAATCGCGTCGGTCACGGCGAGCGGTGTGGGCGCGGCAAGGCCAAGGGCGGTGCGATAGACGCGCTGCGGGCGGCGCGCCTCAAGACTCCAACTATCGTGATCGACATGCAGCCGGTGGCGAATCCCCCGCATCCGCGCCGCGACCCCCCCATAAAGCAAAGGGCCAAGCCCGTGCGAACAGCAGGCGGTCGCCTCTAACTCCCGGAGGACGCGGGCGAGGCGCAAGAAGAGGCGCGGCTGAAAGCCGGGGCGCTTATCCAGCGCAATGATTTGCGGGCGAATCTCGGCCAAACGCGGCCAAGCGCCGACCAACTCCTCAACCGAGCCGTCAAGGCTGATGATCGTTCGCCGTAAGCCGTCGATCACGGGCGGTGCCGTGACCAAGGCCACGACCAGCGCTTCGATCCCCCCCGGCGCGAGACGCTGCACAACATGGACAAGGTGCGGATTGGCACTGGGAAGGTGAAAGGGCGGCATGGCGAAAATCCTGAAAAAACCAAGGCCGTCCCGAAACCGCAACCGGCATGCCAGGCCTTAAGGGGCTTTCGCGCGGGGTTTTTACGGTTTTGGATTGCGAAATGCGAACGGGCGCGGGGTCTGCGGTTGCAGCTTGCGATTTGCAAGCGGTTTGCGCCTCAAAATGGCCCAAATCGCGTCGGCATGGGCTTTGCGCTAGGGGGATCATCCATCCAACTGAGGAGATGACCCATGGCCCATACTTACTTTCTGAGCGGTTCTTTCGATGCCGAAGCCGCGACCGCGAAGCGCGCCGAACTCGAAGCCCTGTCGAATAGCGATACCGAAGTTCGGCTTGATCTGTCGGAAGTCGATTTTCTCGATAGCTCGGGCGTCGGTGCGATTGTCTTTCTCTATAAGCGTCTCTCGGCGCGCAAAATCGGCCTTACCCTTGTTGGGGCTGAGGGCCAGCCCGCGCGCCTTTTGGAGTTTTTGAGAGTGCCCCGGGTGATCCCGATGGTTGCAACCGATCTTCAACGCCAAGCGTGAGGCGATGATGTTTCGGCCCCTCACCTTCCTGCTCTCGGCTGCCGCGCTTCTGTCGGCCTGCGGCGGCCCGTCCTGGCCTAATCCGGGCCAGGGTGGCCATCTTGGCCAGTATCGCCCGCTGACCGAGACCACGCCCGCCCCCGCCCCCCTTGCAGAAGCCCGCGCCCGCGTGGCGCTCGTTCGGGCAGGCCCGGCCCCCACCTATGCGCCCGGCCGGTTGCGGGACATCGAAACGCTCTTGGCCCGCGCCGAGCGTGAAGCTCAAAGCGACCTGATCGATGGCATGGCCGCCACCTTAGGCCGTCTCAACCTTGCGCTGACCGCGCTCGACCAAAGCCTCTCCCCGTCCTTGGCTCTCGGAGACTAACCATGCGCCGCTTACTCCTTATCCTCACGCTCATCTTTTTCTCCTTCGGTACTTACGCGCAGGAAGAAGCTTTGCGGATCGGGGATATTCTAACCGTCTCGCTCCCCGGAGAAGCGGCGCTGAGTAAAGACTTCCAAATCGACCGCAAAGGCCGCGTGACGCTGCCGGAAGTCGGTGCGCTGGTGCTGTCGGGTAAAACCCCCGCCGAGGCGGAAAAGCTGGTGCGCGAGCGGCTCGGCAAAGCCTTCCGGGATTTGGATCGGCTGACGGTTGTCCTCAAGGAGCGGCGCTTGCTGGTCTCGGTGCTGGGTTATGTGAAAACCCCCGGCCCGGTGGAACTGCCCGGCGACGCCACCGTGCAAATGGCGATCAATACCGCCGGCGGCCTTAGCCAGGGCGCGCAGCTCGACCGCGTTCAAGTGCGGCGCGGCAAGCAAACCCTTAACTTCGATTATAAGAAATATCTCGATAGCGGCGATACCAGCCTGCTGCCGGACTTGCAGCCGCTCGATACGGTTTTCGTGCCCGCGTCGCCGCTCACAGGCAATGTGCAAATCGAGTTCGATGGGCGCACGCTGGCCGCGGCGGGCGACGGCGCGGAAGAGCGCACGGCGATCAAAGTATTCGGCGAGGTCAATACGCCCGCGATTTTCGCCTATAAGCCGGGGGTGACGGCCGTGGATATGCTGATGCGCGCAGGCGGCGTTACCCGCTATGCCGCCGTTGAGCAGATCCGCATTATCAACCAGGGCAAGCCGATTCTCTTCAATCTGCAAAACTACCTCGATACCGGCGATAAGGCGCAACTGCCCGATGTGCAGCCGGGGGCCACCCTGTTCGTGCCGAAGCAGATGGAAGAAATTCGCCGGGGGGCCTCCACCGTCTATGTGATGGGCGAAGTCGCAAAGCCAGGCGCGTTCGACGGTAAGCCCGGCGCAACCTTTATCGATGTTCTGGCCAATGCGGGCGGGCCGACGCGCTTTGCCGATACGCGCCAAATCCGCGTGCTGCGGGCCGATGGTAAGGTCGAGATGGTCGATCTGCCGCGCTACACGGAAAATCCCAATGCGGCCCCGCTGCCCCCGGTTCGCCCTGGCGATGCGATTTTCGTTCCCGAGAAAATGGATACCAATGAGCCCTCGTGGTTGAAAATCGCCCCCGGCCGTGCGGTTCAGGTGCTGGGCGCGGTCTATAAGCCGGGGCGGTTTGAATGGTCGGACGAAATGACCTTTTTCGATCTTA
>NZ_JBILQX010000254.1:0-3886 GCF_044372965.1 Elstera sp.
GAATAAGATAAAAGGTCTTTTGTCTATAATTAATGATGAAATAAAAGAAGCATCTGATCTCTCTGTGTCCGAAATTTGTCATTATACAAGCATTGATGCGCTCAATGGTATATTGAAGGATTCAGAATTTAGATTTTCAAATGTTCATTTTATGAATGATCCTCATGATGGTATTTTTTTTGTTAATATGTTTTTAGATTATATTGAATATCATCTTGTAATGAGTTTTAATTATTCGCCACACGATTTATCAAAAATTAAAAATGGTGACGCCGGTAAGGTTTTGTCAGGAGTTAATGAAATTGCTTCAAAATATCATTTCAGAGATTTTTTATTTAACTATTATTGCTTTTTGAATTGGAAATATTTTACTGAAGCCAGATTTAGATGGTTTGGATCCCAGGTATTTTCTATGTCGTTCTCTGCTACGGAGGAGAGTCAAGATTTGCCCCAGTGGCGATCATATGCAAATAACTGTTCTGGGGTTAGGATTAATTTTAATGTAAAGTCTTTAGAAGAAGGTATAAAGAAACAAAATTCCTGGATACAAAATATTTGGGAAGTGAAAGTTCTTAAGGTTATTTATCTTAATAAAGAAAATTCTCGGAATATATTTGAGAGATTATTTGCTGAGATAAAAAATTTTTACGATAAATTTCCCGATATTTCTGCTAGGAATCTGTTTTTTTCTTTAGATTCGGCAATTTTGTTATTCAACAATATTACAAAGGTGGATCACTATGCGTCTGAATCGGAGTATAGGCTGATGTTTGACACTGTCGTTTCAGGTGTTCCAGACATAAATTTTAATGTTACGAGCGATAAATATGCAAAGCCGTATATTAATGTTAATTTTAATACTGGATCAATTAGTAGTGTTGTGACTGGCCCGGCATTGGATGATTGGCACAAAACATCAATAATGATGCTTTGTGCAAAAAAAATTAGACAAGATATTGAGGTAAAGAGTTCTCAAATCAGGTTTCGAGGATAATTTTAGCTTAGGAGCATCAACCATGACCGATCCTATCGTTATCGTCTCCGCCGCCCGCACCCCGCTCGGCGGGTTCCAGGGGGAGCTTCAGAGCCTCACCGCGCCCAAGCTCGGCGCGGTGGCGATTGCTGCCGCCTTGGAACGGGCCGGGCTGTCCGCCGATCAGGTGGAGGAAGTGTTTATGGGCAATGTGCTGCCCGCCGGTGTCGGGCAAGCGCCCGCGCGGCAGGCGGCGTTGGGGGCGGGGCTGCCGGAGGCGGTGCCCTGCACGACCATTTCCAAAGTCTGCGGCTCGGGCATGAAGGCGGTGATGCTGGCCCATGATGCGCTGCTGGCGGGCTCCGTCCGCACCATCATCTCGGGCGGGATGGAGAGCATGAGCCTTGCGCCCTATCTGCTGGACCGGGCGCGGGCGGGCTATCGGCTCGGGCATGGGCGCACCATCGATCATATGTTCTTCGATGGGCTGGAAGATGCTTACGCCACCGACAGCGCGGGCAATCGCCGCCTGATGGGCACCTTTGCCGAAGACACGGCGGAAGCCTATCAGTTCACCCGCGAAGTGCAGGATGGGTTCGCCCTAACGTCGCTCGCCCGCGCGCAAAAAGCGCAAGCGGAGGGCAGTTTTAGCGCCGAAATCGCCCCCGTCACTGTGAAGGGCCGGGGCGGGGACGTTGCGATTACCGCCGACGAACAGCCGAAATCGGCCAAACCGGAGAAAATCCCCACCCTGAAACCGGCTTTCCGCAAAGACGGCACGGTAACGGCGGCGAATTCTTCTTCGATTTCCGATGGCGCGGCGGCGCTGCTGCTCATGCGCCGTTCGGAAGCCGAGGCGCGCGGCCTGCCGATCCGGGCGATTGTGCGCGGCCACGCCGGGCACGCCCAAGCCCCGGCCTGGTTCACCACCGCCCCCGTTGGCGCGATGCAAAAGCTGCTGGCAAAGCTCGATTGGGCGGCGAAAGACGTTGATTTGTTCGAGATCAACGAAGCCTTCGCCGTGGTGGCGCTCGCCGCGATGAAAGACCTCGATCTACCCGCCGATAAGGTGAATATCCACGGCGGGGCCTGTGCCCTCGGCCACCCCATCGGCGCGTCGGGCGCGCGGATTCTGGTAACGCTGCTGCACGCGCTGGAACGCTACGATCTGAAACGCGGCGTCGCCTCGCTCTGCATCGGCGGCGGCGAGGCAACCGCCGTCGCGCTCGAACGGGTGGCCTGATGGCCGGGCTTCTGCCGCGCCGGGGGAGCTACGCGCAGGTTTGTGCGGATTTCCGCTGGACCATTCCCGCGCGCTTCAACATCGGCACTGCCGTCGCTGACGCCCATGCGGCAAACGGCGACGGGGTAGCGCTGATCGAAGTGGCGAGCGATGGGGCCGTGCGGGAATGGCGGTTTTCGGACCTGCTGCGCGCGGCCTCCCGCCTCGGCAATCTGCTGGAAGCCCACGGTATCGGGCGCGGCGAGCGGGTGGGGGTGCTGCTGGCGCAATCGCCGGAAACCGCTATCGCCCATATCGCCGCCTATCGGCACGGGGCGATTGCCGTGCCCCTGTTCAGCCTGTTCGGGCCGGAAGCCCTAGAGTTTCGCCTGTCCAACTGCGCTGCTTCCGCCCTTGTGACCGACCGCGCGGGCTACGCGAAAATCGAACCCCTGCGGGCAGGGCTTCCGGCGCTCAAACTGGTGATCGTCACCGATTGGGGACCGGGGGCAACGCCGCCCGGCGTGGTGGATTGGACGGCGGGGCTGGCTGCCGCGTCCGACAGCCGCGCCCCGGTCGAGACCGCCGCCGAGGATCCCGCCGTCATCATCTATACCTCCGGCACCACGGGCCAGCCGAAGGGGGCGCTGCACGCGCACCGGGTTCTGCTCGGCCATCTGCCGGGGGTCGAGATGCCGCATCATTTCTTCCCGGAACCGGGGGACCGTTTCTGGACCCCCGCCGATTGGGCCTGGATCGGCGGGCTGTTCGACGTGCTGCTGCCCTCGCTCTATCACGGCGTCCCCGTGGTCGCGCACCGGATGAGCAAGTTTGATCCCGACGCGGCTTTCGCCTTCATCACCCGCCACGGCGTCCGCAACCTCTTCCTGCCGCCGACCGCACTCAAGCTGATGCGGTCCTCCACCGCAACCGCCCGAACCGTCCGGTCCATCGGCAGCGGCGGCGAAAGCTTAGGTGGGGAATTGCTCGATTGGGGCCGGGCGGCCTTCGGCGTGACCATCAACGAGTTCTACGGCCAGACCGAATGTAATGTGGTGGTGGGCAACGACGACCTTTTGTTCCCCGTCAAACCCGGCGCGACCGGGCGGCCTTTCCCCGGCCACCGCGTCGCCGTGGTCGATGAGGCAGGAGCGGTGCTTCCCCCCGGCGCGGCGGGCACCATCGCCATTGCCCGGCCCGATCCGGTGATGTTCCTCGGCTATTGGAACAATCCCGCCGCCACATCCGCCAAATTCATCGGCGACTGGCTGCTGACTGGCGATCAAGGCGCGATGGACGACGAAGGCTATATCCATTTCGTCGGGCGCGATGACGACGTGATTACCTCCGGCGGCTACCGCATCGGCCCCGGCGAAATCGAAGACTGCCTGCTGAAACACCCCGCCGTGTCGATGGTCGCCGTGATCGGAAAACCCGATCCGGTGCGCACCGAAATCGTCAAAGCCTTCATTGTGCTGAAATCAGGCACGGAGCCCAGCGACGCTCTGACCGCCGAGCTGCAAAGCTTCGTCCGCCAGCGCCTCGCCGCCCACGAATACCCGCGCGAAATCGCCTTTGTCGCGGATTTGCCGATGACCGCCACGGGCAAAATCATCCGCAAAGACCTGCGGGCGCGGGCGTGAGAGGGGAGGGGGTATCGCAGAGGGGCGGCCTCTGCACTCCCCTTAAGG
>NZ_JBILQX010000255.1:0-3867 GCF_044372965.1 Elstera sp.
CTCCGCCAACAGTGCCTTTTCGTGCTGCGAGCCGAACTCGGTCGCGGCGATGCTTTGCACGATGCGCTGCATCTCAAGGCGCGGCATGATCTTCGCCTCTTCGGCCAGAATGTAGAGCACGCTGATCGGCGTGCGCTTTTTACCGCGCCGTCGCACAATCGCGCGGTTGCCGTTTTTCAGATCCATCACAAACACCCGGCGCTGGTCGCGCAGGGGCCGGGGTCTGCCGGATTTCGGGATAAGCCCGCGTTTATTGCGCCGCGCCTGCTCGGTCGGCACTGCGACGCCCGCCGCCCGCGCCGGGGTTTTCACCCCGCCGGTTTCGTGCAGCACCATATAATCGGCCTTGTGGGTCAGGTAGACCGCCGCTTCAAGGTCAGTCTTCTTTGCCGCCGCAATGCGCACTTGGTTCTGCGTGAAGCGGTTCCGCAGAATAAACGCCGCCGCCATATTCTCCCTCACCGCCGCCTGCCCGGCCTGGGCCGTGCGGGTAAGGGCGAGCGCCGTTGCGAAGGGAAATTTTTTCACCAGGTTATCCAGCAGGCGCGGCGCATCGCCGGTCACGTTGATTTTCCCGTCGATCATGTCAGCCCCCGCCCCTCGTCCGTCACCACAACCACCGGCCCGCCCGAAGCATCCCGATCCGGTTCCGCCAGCTTGCGCCAGTAGAGCGGGTCGAGATGCCACGCATTGCCGATCAGCCGCCCTTCAATATGCAGGGTTTCCGGCTCCACCCGCCCCGGCTCCAGCCGGTTCGGGATGCCGTCGATTTCCGCTTTGCGGAGGATCTTCAACAGCAACACTTGCCCCGCGCTGGGCGGGGCGAAGTCTGCCCAATCGGGCATCACGAACGGCATAGATCACCTCAATAGGGGCGCGCGCCTGCCCGGCCCCCGCCCCGCTGCATCCAAGAGGATTGCACTGTTCGGCGTAGCGGCACCCCCGACGCCTTCGGGCGCGGGGGCGGCAGCGGCGGGACTTCGTCGGTTACATCGGTTTCGAAGGCCGAAAGCCAAGCGGGCAATTCTGCCAGCCCAGGTTTACCACCCAGAACTTGATCTAATCCCGCAAGATTATAACCCTCTAGATCAAAGCTTTCATTTCGCACCCGCACCTGATGCCACTTACCGCCAACAAACTGTTCGGCGGTCAATTCCAAAAATACTTTGGGCGAAAGATGCCTGGACAGGTGGATATAATTCGGCCCTGGCGTTTTACGCTTGAGACGCCCGTAGACAATGCCTTTCAGCTTGTCCACGTTCAGCAGCAGCACGCGGGTATCGCCCCCCGCCACCCGTTGCATCGAGAGGCGTTTATCGGGGTTGCTGGGGCGGATCAGCGGCAGATTCTTGCCGTGATCGCCCTTAATCAGCATCACCCGCCGGTCGGAGAAACCGCGTTCGCGCATTTTGGCCCGAAACGCTTTCGCATTCGTACTCACGCCATCCTCGCCGCCCGTATCGATGACCACGCAGGCAGGCACCAACCCCCGTTCAGGGTTTGTGGCCAACGGATACGCGCGGGTCCAAATCGGCCCGAGCAGATCCCAATCTTCGGGATAGGAGGCAGGGGAAACACTGCGATCTCCCGTCACTTCAATGGCGTAACGGTCGATAATCCAGCTTTCCTCGCCCGCGCCCCAAGCCTTCACCATCACCTCAAAACTTTTGCCCTGCACATCCACCGCCGCCGTGACTAGCCGCGCATTCGTCGGGACTATTTTCAGCGGATAATCTTCGGCGCGCGCTTGCAGCGCGATCTCGTCAAGGATTTCACCATCGCTCTCAAGCTTCGATTCGTAAATCTCGGCAAGGTCAAGCTGGTGGTAGGTCTTTAGGGCGTTCTCGTCGCCCGACCGCTCAAAGTCTTCCTCCGCCGCCAACTGCTTGCGCGCCAGCGCCTGCCAGGTCACGAAAGCCGATTGAAACCCTGATAGCCAAAAACTATCAATCGGGCTGCGCGGCGCACGCCCCGAAACCCGCCCGGCGGCATCGATCGTTTCACCCCAAGCGACCCAGCCATAGTTATCGGCCTCGCCCGCCCGCGCCAGCATCCCCGCCTTGTCGGTTTCGAGTATGATTTCCTTGCAGTGCGGGCACACCAGCCCGCAGGCGATCACCTCATCCGACGCCCGCGATTCCGGCTCGATGTAAAAATCTTCCTTCATCGGCGTGTGCCATTCGCCGCAGTGCGGGCACGGCCAATAAAAGCGCCGCATGGTGCCGCGCATGTAGCGCGCCAGAATGCCCGTGGTCGGCGGGGCATGGTGGCGGCTTTCAAGATTAAGCCGCGCCTGCCCGTTGCTGCGCTTCACCGGCTTCTTTGGGCTGCTCTCGACAAACAGTTTGCCCGCCGCCCCAAAGGTGGCCACGCGCTTTTGAAACAGGTCAACCGGATCGCCTTCGCCGTCCAGATCATCGACCATCGAATCGCGTTCAGACATCCACACGCGCGGGGCGTTTTTGGAGGCGGCTTTGGAGCCCGTCGCCCACAGCAACGTCGCCAGCATCCCCCGAAACTCATACTGAAATTTCGAGTTCTTTTCGAGCCGGTCAAATACGGCCCGCGTTGAATTCACCAAGCGCTGCATGCGGCGCACGGCGAAATCTTCCACCTGATCCTTTTCATCCAGCACGATCAGCATATCAGCGGGATCAAAGGCGACCGATTTAGTTAGCCAGTTCAGGCCGATTTCAGTTTTTCCCGATTGCCCAGGGCCGACGAAAATCGTTTCGCCGTAAGCGGGATCGTCAAGGCTCGCCATCGGCCCCATCAGGTAAGGGGCCATCGCATTGCGCCACGGGCCGCTATACCCCCCCGCAGGGTTATCCAGCATCCGCACTTTTTCGGCGGCGGCGGGAACGGTGATGGCTTGCGGCGGGGCAATCAACCACGCCAGACCGGCGCGGACGTGCGCGGGGCTGGCGTAGGTTATCGGCTGCATCGTTAGTGCATTTCCTCTGGCTCTGTGGGCCGCATATCAGGGTCGGCAATCTGCAAAGCAAGCTCGCGCAACAGCGCCCGCACGTCTGCATCCACGGTCGCCGCTTGGCTGGGCGTCAACCCTGCCGACCGAACCAGCATCACCGGCAGCGACAACAGCCGCTGCCGCAGTCTCGAAAACAGGGCGGTGTAATCCGCGCGCACATCCTCAACAGGGATAAGCTTGCCGCGCTGCTGTTCCAGCTTGTCTTGCAGCAGCGCCCCTTGCAGCGCCTCGATGCGCGCCTTGCCGCTCAGCCCAGGGGCCACGCCCTCAATCTCAGCCGCCGCCCCGCCCGTGAGTTCCATCGATAACTGAGTAAGGTCCGCCGCCCGCGCTGCCGCCGCCGCTTCCTCTTTCTCAATCTCGCCCCGATACCAAGCGATTACCGCCTCGGCATCAAACTGGTAGGCCCTCCCATTGCTTCCCCGCTGAAAGATCGGCATCCCCCGATCCATGTAACGGTCAAACGTGGGCAGTGACATTTCTAATAGCTTTGCCATTTCCGCGCGATTGACGATCCGCTCAGACATAGCAACCTCTTGAAACATAATAATAAATAGAAACAGAATGCCAAAAAATCAAACAAAACCCCAAACCCAGCGCGGTCTCCCGTTACCCGTGCCTGACGGGTTGCCGGGAAGGACCCGCGCAATAAAAAACCCCGCTGCGAGAGCGAGGTTTTCTAAATCTGATTTAGGATGAGTAAAGGTATGTCAAATCAGAATTGGAAAGTCAACAGTTTCAATTCACTGCCATGGACGCGCCAAAACAGCGGGAAGCGCTGGGCGGTGATCAATAAGGCCGCCCGTCACTGACAGCGCGCTCCAAACCCGCATCAAACCATCAAACCATTGTGTGTAAATATCCTGTAGACCCTCGAC
>NZ_JBILQX010000069.1:0-16967 GCF_044372965.1 Elstera sp.
AGCTTCTTGGCAGGGGTCTGGCCGCGCCGGATTTTGCCGGGGCATACGGCGGAGTTGGGTGAGGCGTTGGGCAAGCTGCATAAGGCCGGGGCGGATTTCCCCCTGCGTCGGGTCAATTCGCTGTCGTTAGACGGCTGGGCGAAGCTGATCGCGGCGACGGCGGAACAAGCCGATGACGTGCGCCCCGGTTTGGCGGTAGCGCTCGCGGAAGAATTCGCCTTCCTCAAAACCCATTGGCCGAAGGATTTACCCCAGGGTGTGATTCACGCCGACCTGTTCCCCGATAACGTCTTCTTCATCGGCGAGAAGGTGAGCGGGCTGATCGACTTCTACTTCGCCTGCACCGATGCGCTGGCCTACGATTTGTCGATCTGCCTCAACGCCTGGTGCTTCGAGGCGGATGGCAGTTTCAATATCACGAAAGCAATGGGCCTGCTGCGCCGTTACCAAGCGGTGCGCCCGCTGACCGACGCCGAGATTGCCGCCCTGCCGATCCTCTGCCGCGGCTCCGCCTTGCGCTTCCTGCTCACCCGCCTCTACGATTGGCTGAACCGACCGCCGGGGGCGCTGGTGAAACCGAAAGACCCGATGGAATATTGGGCCAAGCTGCGCTTTCACCAGCACGTTAGCGATGCGGTGTCTTATGGGTTGGAGCGGGTTTCGTGAGCGAGACCGAACCGCTGGAAAAAGTCGCCCTCTTTTCTGATGGCGCGTGCAGCGGCAATCCTGGCCCCGGCGGCTGGGGGGTGATTTTGCGGTTTCGCGGCGTCGAGAAAGAGCTTTTCGGCGGCGAGCGCGATACTACCAATAACCGTATGGAAATGATGGCGATCATTCAGGGGTTGGAAGCGCTGAAACGCCCGGTCGCGGTCGATATTTTCACCGACAGCAAATATGTGATCGACGGCATCACCAAATATATGCCGACCTGGAAAAAGAATTCCTGGCGCACCGCCGATAAAAAGCCGGTGAAGAATGTTGATTTGTGGGAACGGATGCTGGCGGCAATGAAGCCCCATCAGCTTTCCTGGAATTGGGTGAAGGGTCACAACGGCCACCCGGAGAACGAACGCGCCGACGCGCTTGCCCGCGATGGGGTTGCGCAACAGCGCGGCGGTTAACTGTGTCTTCTGCTATAAGAAGGCGGTGGCGCGCCCTGAGTGCGCCCCGTAAGGGCCAATGGGCTCTTGCACATCCCATTTTTGGGGAAGAACCCGGCACCGTATGACGACACTGACAGACCTCGGTTGGACCAAACCGCTCGACGCGGGCTTTCGTGCCCTTGGCGCGTCCGGCCTTATCGCTGCCCGCATCGCCGTGGAGCATCGGCGCGGCTATGAGATGCTGTGCGAAGGCAAGGGGGATTTGCGTACGGTCTCGGCGTTTCTTCCGGGGCGGCTGCGGCGGGAGTTGGGGGCCGAGGGCGAGAGCCTAGCGGTCGGCGATTGGGTGGCGCTTTTGCCCGCCGAGAAGGGTTTGCACCCGATTGCGGCGCTGCTGCCCCGGCGCAGCGCGTTCGTGCGCAAAACGGCGGGCGAGCGGGCGGTACGGCAGATCGTAGCGGCGAATTTGGATCGCCTGTTTATCGCTATGGCGGTGAGCGAGGATTTCAATCCGCGCCGTCTGGAGCGCTATCTTACCGCCTGCGCCAATGCCGATGTTGCCCCAACGCTGCTGCTGACCAAGGCCGATCTGGCTGACGATCTCGACGCGCGCCTCGCGGCAGTGCGGGCCGTTGCCCCCGATCTGCCGTGCCTGCCGCTCAGCCTCGTGACGGGGGTGGGGCTCGACGCTTTGCGCGCCTCGATCCACCCAGGGGAAACCTTGGCGCTGGTGGGCTCCTCCGGGGTTGGTAAATCCTCGCTGGCGAATGCCCTGTTCGGCACCGAGCGCCAATCGGTCGGCGCGGTGTCCGATCACGGCAAGGGGCGGCACACGACGACGCGGCGGGAGTTGATGTTGCTCCCCGGCGGCGGGGTGTTGATCGACACACCGGGCATGCGCGAATTCCACCTCTGGGAGGCCGAGGTTAGCGAAGGCTTTCCCGATATCGAAGACCTGGGCGTCGACTGCCGCTTCCGCGACTGCCAGCATCATCAGGAGCCCGAGTGCGCCGTGCAGGCGGCGGTTCGTGCGGGGTCGCTTGACCCGGCCCGCCTCGCGGCCTTTCATAAGCTCCAAGATGAACAAGACCAGGCGGCGCGCACCCGCCGGGAGAAAGGGTCCCGTTAATGACGCGCACGCTCGATCCCTACCTCGATCATTTGAGTGCCTGCAATCGTTGGACGCCGGGCGATTACGTGCCGTTTCGCATCGGGCACGAACGCTATGGGGCCATTCGCCGCGACCGGCTCGATCGGCTCATGGTCGAAGATGATCTGCTCACCGTCACGCCGGAGTGGGTCGAACTCATCGCCCCGCCCGAGCGATTGGCGCGTAGCGCGGCTTTGGCCGATCTGGTTCGGAGGTTGGTGGCCAGCCGCGATCTCGCCAAAGAGCGCCGCGAGCTTTACCCGGTGCTGCGCCGTTGGGGGCAGGAGCCGGTCGCATTGGTGGATCGGGGGGCGGCGGATTACCTCGGGATTCGGGCCTATGGCGTTCATCTCAATGTGCTGAGCGAAGGCGATATGTGGATCGCGCGCCGGGCGAAGAATAAGGCGATTGCGCCCGGTAAGCTCGATAATCTGGTCGCGGGTGGCCAGCCTTACGGGCTGACGCCGCTTCAAAACCTCATCAAAGAATGCGGCGAAGAAGCCTCCATGTCTCCCGCTTTAGCGGCAGAAGCAAAGCCGACGGGCGCGATTCTCTACCGGATGGATAGCGCTAAGGGCTTGCGGGACCATGTGCTGTTCAGCTTCGATCTCACGGTGCCGGGTGATTTTAAACCCGTCAGTGGGGACGGCGAGCACGAGGCGTTTTATCGGTGGCCGATGGAGTATGTCGACGATCTGCTGCGCGTCGACGATGTGTTTAAGTTCAATATCCCTCTGGTGATCATTGATTATTTTCTGCGTACAGGGCGCATTTCGAGCGATGCGCCGGGGTATGAAGATCTTCGCCTCGCCCTTGCCGGGGGCTGGCGTGGGAAATTTGACGAATAAATTATGACAGATATTGATCTTTGTCATTAGTGAGTTCACGGTGTCGTCATTGGTTCCTGACGCCCTGGAGGCTTATGATGACAACGCCCGCTCCCCGCCTTCTGTCCACCCACGCCCCGGCCCAATTCCCCTTAGGTTTGGGGTGCATGGGCATGTCCGACCTCTACGGTGCTGCCGACAGGGTTGAAGGCTTGGCGACGATCCGCGCCGCGCTTGATGCGGGCGTAACCTTGTTCGATACCGGCGACTTCTACGGGATGGGCCATAACGAAACTCTGTTGGCCGAAGGGCTCCAGGGCCGCCGAGACAAAGCCTATATTCAGGTGAAATTCGGGGCTTTGCGCGGGCCGGATAGTGCCTTCGTCGGGTTCGACGCGCGTCCCGCCGCGATTAAGAATTTCATCGCCTACTCACTGAAGCGCCTCAACACCGATTACATCGACCTCTATCAACCGGCACGGCTCGATCCGACTGTGCCGATTGAAGACACGGTGGGCACCATCGCCGACCTGGTGAAAGGCGGGTACGTCCGTCATATCGGCCTGTCTGAAATGGGGGCGGCGACGATCCGCCGCGCCCATGCGGTTCACCCGATCACGGTGCTGCAAATGGAATATTCCTTGATGAGCCGCAGCATCGAAGCTGAAATTCTGCCCGTACTAACCGAGCTTGGCATCGGCCTGACGGCCTATGGCGTGCTGGGACGCGGCCTTATCAGCAATACGTCGCCCAGCGTCGACAGTCTTGCGCCCAATGATTTCCGTAGCCACTCGCCCCGCTTCCAGGGGGAGAATCTGGCCAGGAACCGCGAGTTGGTAGATCAATTGGCAACCGTAGCAGCAGAGTTGGGCGCAACCGTGGCCCAGGTGGCGATTGCCTGGGTGCTCTCACGCGGCCCGAATATCGTCCCGCTGATTGGAGCACGGAAGCGGGTGCGATTGCAGGAATCCTTGGGAGCGTTGCGCTTAGCCCTTACCCCGGCCGATTTGGCGCGGATTGAAGCGGCGCTACCCGCCGACGCCGTCGCCGGAACGCGCTATGCGCCCGCGCAAATGCAGATGCTGGACAGTGAACGCCGCGTCGCCTAAACCAGCGGAATGACGATCCCCGCGCCGCTCGATCCAAACACGTCAGACCTTCGGGAGCGAATTCTGACCGCTGCCGAAGAGGTTTTGCGCCGCTATGGTCCGGCCAAAACCAGCGTGGTCGATGTGGCGCGGCATTTGTCGATGAGCCACGGCAACATCTATCGGGTTTTTGCCAGTAAAGAAGCCCTGCGCGGGGCTGTGGTCGAACGTTGGTTGGAGCGGGCACACGCGCCCTTGGCCGCGATTGCGGCGGGGCCGGGTCCCGCCTCGGATCGGCTTGTTACCTGGTTTACAACCCTGGCGCGGCAGAAGCTCGACAAGGTCGCAAGCGACCCGGAACTGTTCCAGACCTATCAAGCCCTGCTGCATCAGGTGCCGGAGGTGATCGACCGGCACTTGGTTTGGTTAGACGGTCAAGTGCGGCAGATGTTGACCGACGGGCAGGCGGCGGGCGAGTTTCGCTTTGCCGATCTCGACCGGGCAACAGCGGCGGTGCTGGCGGCGACGGTGCCGTTTCGCCACCCGGATTTGATCGTCGCCACCAATGATAGCCCCGATCACGCCAAACTGCGGGCGGTGCTGGCCCTGGTGATTGCGGGCCTGAAGACGGGAGCCCTAGCATGAGTTTTACCGTTGCGGCCTTCTACGCCTTCTTTCGTCTGGAAGACCCCGCCGCGCTGAAAGCCGCGCTGCTGCCGATTGCCGAGGCGAACGCGGTGCGTGGAACCTTGCTTCTCGCTCCCGAAGGGTTGAATGGCACCCTTGCCGGGCCGGAAGAGGGGTTGCGGGCGACGCTGGACGCCATTCGCGCGCAATCAGGGCTGCCCGAGTTGCGCTGGAAGCGCTCTTCGGCGGAAACCATGCCGTTTGGCCGCCTGAAGATCAAAGTGAAGCGCGAAATCGTCACCTTCGGCGTGCCCGAGGCCGACCCCACCCAGCGCGTCGGCACCTATGTGGCCCCGGAAGCCTGGAACGCGCTGATCCAAGACCCGGACGTGCTGGTGATCGACACGCGCAATAGTTTCGAGTTTGAAGCCGGCAGCTTCGCCCGCGCCGTCGACCCCGGCACCCGCAGCTTCGGCGAGTTCCCCGCCTATGTGCGCGAAAAGCTCGACCCGAAGCAGCAGAAGAAAGTCGCCATGTTCTGCACCGGCGGCATCCGCTGCGAAAAAGCGACGGCTTTCATGCTGAATGAAGGGTTCGAGGAGGTCTATCACCTCGACGGCGGCATTCTCGCCTATTTGGAAAAAGTGCCGCCCGAGCAAAGCCTGTGGCACGGCGGCTGTTTCATTTTCGACGAGCGGGTGTTGCTTGGGCATGGGTTGCAGGTGCTGGGGCCTGCGCCTGAGGGGGCTGACTCGGCGGAAGTTTAGCTGCCGTGCTTCGCCCAAAAGGCGGCAGGCGTCAGAATCGGATACTGCTCAGCCAAAGCGAGAAGATCCTTGTCTCCCGTTATAAGATAGTGCCCGCGCGCGGCGAGAAACGTTCCCAAGATCGGCTGATCGGTGGAATCGCGGAGTTCGGCTTTATGGGCAGCCTCCGGCTCGACAATATCCGCCAAAAACAGAAAACTATCGGCTAAATCCCGAATGCTCGATGGGCTTAGCTTGTTTTTCGAGAGGCGCGGTAGTACTCGCACCATCTCTTCTAAAATATAATGCGACAGGACAACCTCTAAACTGCCGTGCCGCCAGGCGCTAACAATCTGCCCCGGAATGCTGCGCGGATAGGTAAGCCCTGACACAAGAACATTTGTATCCAGAACGACTCGAAGCCCGCTCATTACCGCACACGCTCCTGGGCACGCTCCTGGGCAACGAGGGCATCGATCTCGGCAAGCCCCTCCTCAACAGGGACATCGGCATAGCTTTCGGCAATCTCGGTGCTCAGGGTATCGAAACGGTCCCGCATCCGGTGGATACGCGCAAACAACTCGGCGTCGACCAAGGCGGCCACCGGCTTGCCGTCCTTCTTAATCAGGATGCTATCGTTGCGATACTGAACCTGATTGAGCATTTCCCCCAGGTTTTGCCGGAAGGCAACCGCGCTGACTTCGGTAATCATGGGAGAGACTCCATCCATATCGATCATTCCGATCAGTATGGTCACGCATTCGCGGACTGTCGACTCCCAAAGCAAAAACCCCCGCCAAAACTGGCAGGGGTTTTTGAGAATTTGGAGCGGGAAAAGGGATTCGAACCCTCGACCCTCACGTTGGCAACGTGATGCTCTACCACTGAGCTATTCCCGCATCGTGCCGCCGAACACGCATCGTTGTTCGTCGGTGAGGCGGAATATAGCGTGTGACAGAATTCCTGCAAGCGCTTTTTCGCTGGGCTTCCTGAAGAATTTGCGTCACGCGGGGGAAATGCGTCGGGAGCCTTGCCTCCGCCCCGCGCCCGTGCCACATGAGGTGAGCATTGCGTCTGCCGCCTCTGGGGCGCGGACCTCATTCATTTTGGGAAGGGTTTTCCCCATGCAAACGCTGTTCGGCTCCTCGGCGGCTCCGGCCAAAGCCCCGGCGGTGAAGGATGTCACCACGGCCACCTTTATGACCGAGGTGATGGAAGCCTCGCGCGAGGCGGTGATCGTCGTCGATTTCTGGGCACCTTGGTGTGGGCCGTGCAAAACCCTGGGCCCGCTGCTGGAAAAGGCCGTTGCCGAAACCAAGGGCAGCGTGCGCATGGTCAAGATCAACGTCGATGAAAACCAGCAGCTCGCGGCGCAAATGCGCGTCCAGTCGATCCCCACGGTCTATGCTTTCTTCGATGGCCGCCCGGTCGATGCCTTCCAAGGTGCGCTGCCCGAAAGCCAGGTGAAAGCCTGGGTGAAGAAGCTGGCAAGCCTTGCCGCCGAGAACGACCCCGCCGCCCAAATCGCCGACGCGCTCGCGCAAGCTAAAGAAGCGCTGGCAGCGGGCGACGCCGTGACGGCGCAAGGGATCTACGGGCAAATCCTGCAAGTCGAGCCGGAGAATGTCGAAGCCATTGCCGGCATGGGCCGCATGGCGCTGCTGGCCGGGCATATCGATGTGGCAAAAGAAGTGCTCGCGCAGGTGCCGAAAGATAAGCTCACCCATTCGGATGTTCTCGCGCTGAAATCGGGGATCGAGCTTGCCGAACAAACGGCGGAACTCGGTAGCCGCGCCGATCTGGAAGGCCGCCTCGGCCGCGACGCCAACGATCATCAGGCGCGCTTCGATCTCGCGCTGCTGCTCTACGCCGAAGACGATAAGCAGGGTGCGGTCGATCATCTGCTGGATCTTATTCAGCGCGACCGGACTTGGAATGAGGAAGCGGGGCGCAAGCAGTTGCTGAAGCTGTTCGAAGCCTTCGGCTTTTCCGATCCGATCAGCGTGGCGGGGCGGCGACGCTTGTCTACGCTGCTGTTCCGTTAAGCCGCGCGCGATGACAATTGCCTGGACACCCGACACTCTCCCGGAAATCCTGCCGGTCTTCCCGCTCAGCGGCGTGCTGCTGCTGCCGGGCGGGCGCCTGCCGCTGAATATTTTCGAGCCGCGCTACCGGGCGATGGTGGAAGATTGCCTGGCAACGCCGGACCGGCTGATCGGCATGATCCAGCCGCTTGATCCGGAAGACCGTTCGCGCAACCCGGACCTCTACCGCATCGGCTGTGCGGGGCGGCTGACGTCCTTCGAAGAAACGGCGGATGGCCGCTATCTGATTACGCTCACCGGCGTGTCGCGCTTTGCTGTGGTGGAAGAGCTGCCCTTACGTCGCGGCTATCGGCCCATGCGCGTGGATTGGCGGCCCTTCACGCCCGATTTGGACGATCAGGAGCCCCAGGATTTCGACCGGGCACGGCTGTTGCGCGGCCTGCGCGGCTACCTTACCCACCACGGCGTCGCGGCGGATTGGGGCTCGGTCGAACAAGCCCCCGATGACGTGCTGATTACCACGCTCGCCATGGTCTGCCCCTTCACTGCCAGCGAAAAGCAAGCGCTGCTGGAAAGCGCCGATACTGAAGACCGCGCCTCGACCATGATCGCGCTGATCGAAATGGCCTTAATGGATAAGGATAGCTCTGGCCCCGATTTGGGGCTGCGGCACTAGACAGGAGACCCCGATGAGTTCCGTTGCCGATACCCTGGGTGTAGACCCGAAACTGCTGGAAATCCTCGTCTGCCCGGTCACGAAAACCCCGCTGCGGCTAGACCGCGAGCGCGCCGAACTGATTTCCGACGCAGCGCACCTTGCCTTTCCCATCCGCGACGGGATTCCGATTATGCTGGTCGATGAAGCCCGCCACCTGGACGATGCGCCGTGACCGACACGACGCCCTGGCCGACCGATCTGCTGCTCGCGCCCGACCGGCGCAGCCTGACCGTGAGTTATGACGACGGCCAAGTGATAACCCTCGCCGCCGAATATTTGCGCGTCGAAAGCCCCTCGGCCGAAGTGCAGGGCCACGGGCCGGACCAAAAGCAGCTTGTGCCGGGTAAAGCGAGCGTTGGCATCAAAGCCATCGAGCCCATCGGCAATTACGCTGTGCGCCTACTGTTCGATGACGGCCACGACACCGGCATCTATTCCTGGCGCTATTTTCTGGAGTTGCACCGCTCGGAGGCGAATCTGTGGCAGGCGTATTTGTCGGCCCTGTCGGCGGCGGGGTTGAAGCGGTAGAGGGATTAAGAAGGGGAATCCCGAACCGCTCAGCGCTGCGCTCAAGGCCGAACTGGAAGCGCTTGCGGCGCGTTCCGGCGATTGCATCGACACATCGGATATTCCCGAGGTCACAGATTGGAGCCAAGTCCAGCGGGGGCGCTTCTGCCCTACGAGACTTTATCCAGCGTCACTCCACCTGAAGTCGTCTTGAACCAATCGGCCACAGCCATTTGCGTTCCCGCCCCCGTGTGCAGCCCGAGCTTCGAGCGTCGCCACAGCACGTCTTCCGCCGAGCGCGCCCATTCCACGTCGCGCAGGTAGCGCAACTCGGCCTCATAGACGCCTTCGCCGAAATCCTGGCCGAGGTCGGTGAGGCTTTGGGCCGCGCCCAGCAACTTCCGCGTCCGCGTGCCATAGGCGCGGCCATAGCGGTGGGCGAGAGCGGCGGGGAGGAAGGGATACCCGGCTGCTAGCTGGCGCAGGAACCCCTCGAAATCCGCATTCGGAATATCGCCGCCGGGCAGCGGTGCGCGCGCGGTCCAGTTTTCGCCGAGGCCATTGCTGACGGGTTTGCCCAAGGCGGGCAGCAGCGTATCCACGGCTTCCAGTGCAAGGCAGCGGTAGGTGGTGATCTTGCCGCCGAAAACCGACAGCAGCGGCGCTTCGGCGGTTGGAGCGTCGAGATCGAGCGTATAATCGCGCGTTACGGCAGAAGCATTGGCCGAGGCGTCATCATAGAGCGGGCGCACGCCGCTGTAGGACCAAACCACATCCTGCGCCGAAATTTGCTTCTCGAAATGCGCGTTGGCGATGGCGCAGAGATAGTCGGTCTCTTCCGGCGAGATAGATACTTTCGACGCATCGCCGGTAAAATCATGGTCGGTGGTGCCGATCAGCGAGTAGTCGCCCTCATAGGGGATCACGAAAACGATGCGCCGGTCGGCGTTTTGCAGAATGAAGGCTTGGTCGCCGTCATGTAGCTTCGGCACCACAATATGGCTGCCTTTGATAAGGCGCACGCGCTTATCGGTATTTTGGCCGAGGCGGCTATTGAGGATTTCCGAGACCCACGGGCCGCCCGCATTCACCAGCGCTTTCGCGGCGACATCGAACCGGCTGCCGTCCTCCCGCTCCAGGCGGGCGATCCAGCGCCCACCCGCCCGGTGCGCGTCGATCAGTTTCGTGCGCGTGTGGATTTTCGCCCCCCGCTCCTGCGCGTCTAGGGCGTTTAGCACCACAAGGCGCGCGTCCTGCACCCAGCAGTCGGAATAAACGAAGGCTTTATCGAGCGCTTGCTTGGTGCCCTTGCCGTAGCGGTGGCGGCGCAGGCGAATGCCTTGGGAGGCGGGGAGCAGCTTTCGGCCGCCCAAATGATCGTACAGAAACAGCCCGAGGCGGATCATCCACGCCGGGCGCAGGCCGGGGTTATGGGGCAGCACGAAGCGCAGCGGCCAGATTATGTGCGGGGCGGCGCGCAATAGAATTTCCCGCTCGGTCAGCGCCTCGCGCACCAGGCGAAACTCGTAATATTCGAGGTAGCGCAGGCCGCCGTGGATGAGCTTCGAGGAGGCCGAGGAGGTGGCCCGCGCCAAATCGCCCGCCTCGCACAGCACGACCGAGAGCCCCCGCCCCACCGCATCGCGGGCAATGCCGGTGCCGTTGATGCCGCCGCCGACAACCAGCAGATCGGTTTCCAAGAGGGGGGCGGAGGTGGGCATGGTGGATCTCATAAGTTCGTTTGGTGCGTTTCATCGGCATGATAGCGCTTTGAATTTTCGTTTCAATGTTCGTTTCTCGCGCCCGGCGCAGGGCTGCCGTGCCGAAACCGCCCCCGTGGATCACCCCTCTTGCCTTTTGCCGCCGAACCGGGAAAGTCTCGCCCATGCAGTTCACGCGCTTGCGCCTTGCTGGGTTCAAATCCTTCGTCGAGCCGACCGATCTCCTTATCGAGACCGGGCTGACCGGCGTTGTCGGCCCGAATGGTTGCGGCAAATCGAACCTCGTCGAAGCCCTGCGCTGGGTGATGGGCGAAACCTCCGCTCGCCAAATGCGCGGCGGCGAAATGGACGATGTGATCTTCGGCGGCACCACCAGCCGCCCGGCGCGCAATCACGCCGAAGTGCAACTGCTCATCGACAATAGCGACCGGCGCGCCCCGACCGCCTTCAACGACGCGAGCGAGTTGGAAGTGAGTCGTCGGATCGACCGGGGCCAGGGCTCGCAGTATCGGGTGAATGGCCGCGAATCGCGGGCGCGCGACGTGCAGATGCTGTTCGCCGACGCCGCGACCGGGGCGAATTCCCCCTCGCTGGTCAGCCAAGGCCGGGTCGCGGCGATGATTAACGCGCGCCCGTTCGAGCGGCGGGCGATTCTGGAAGACGCGGCGGGCATCGGGGGCTTGCAGGCGCGGCGTAAGGAAGCCGAACAGCGCCTGACCGGGGCCGAAACCAATCTGGCGCGGATCGACGATATTCTGTCCACCCTCACCCGCCAGCGCGAGGGGTTGGAGGGGCAAGCGGCCCAGGCGGCAAAGTATCGCCAGCTTTCGGAAGCCATTCGCGCGGCGGAAACCGTGCTGCTGGCGATCCGCTGGCTCGACGCGAAACTGGGGCGGACCAAGGCGGCGGAAGCCTTGCGGCAGGCGGAACTGAAAGTCGCCGAATCCCTGGAGCGCGTGGCGGAACTGACTACCCTCGATATCGACCTGCGCGAGCGCCTGCCCGAGCTGCGCCACGAGGATGCCGAAGCCGCAGCATCCCTGCACCGGCTGCACGCGGCCCAAGGCGCGCTGGATGGCGAGGCGCAACGCTTGGTCGATCAAACCCGCGCCGTGCAGGAGCGGCTTGCCCTGCTCGCCCGCGACCGGGAGCGCGAGGAAAGCCTTGCGGGGGACGCGGAAACCGCCCTCGCCCGCCTGACCGAGGAAGAAGAAAGCCTCGCGGAAAATGCCGCCGTCGATGCCGAGCGGCTCACGGAAACCCTGGAGCTTCTGGCCGAGCAAGAGGCGGATCTCGAGCGCGCCGAAGCCGCCGTTCAGGCCGCCACCGAAACCCTGGCGAAAACCGACGCGCGACGGGCAACGCTGGAGCGGCACCTGAACGAGCTTTCCGCGCGCAGAGCCCGCCTGTCCGCCGAACAGGATAAGCTGCGCGGCGATCTTGCCGCCATCGACGCCGACCTCACCGGTCTGCCCGACGCCGAGGAACTGGAAAGCCAGCTCGAAACCGTGATGGCCGCCGAAGACGAGGCCCGCCTCGCCGTCGCCAAAGCCGAGGAAGCCCAGCGCAAGGCCCAGGATGCCGAAGCCGAAGCCGGGCGCATGGTGCAGTCGGTGGCGGCCCGGCGGGCGCGGCTTACGGCGGAACGGGCGGGGATTGCGGCGGCCCTCGCCGCCGATCTGCCGCCGGGGGTGAAAGACCCCGTGATCGACGCGCTCACCGTGGAGCCGGGCTACGAGGCCGCGCTGGGGGTTGCCTTGGGCGAGGATCTGCAAGCGCCGGTGCGTTTGGCCGAGAACCCGCGCGGCGCACAAATTTTCTGGCAGCAGACCGAGGGGAAACGCCTCTCCCGCCCCGATTCGCTCCCCGATGGCGCGCGCCCGCTCAGTGCCTATGTGGGGGGGCCGGAGGCTTTGGCGCGGCGTTTGATGGCGGTGGGCGTGGTGGCCGATCTCGACACCGCCCTCGCCCTGTGGCCGCAGCTTGGCATCGGCCAACGGCTCGTGACCCCGGCGGGCGATCTCGTGCGCTGGGACGGCTACCGGGCGGCTGCCGGAACCCCCAGCCGCGCTGCGCTGCGCCTGGAGCGCCGCAACCACCTCACCCGCCTCGACGATGATATCGCCGGGCTGGAGGAGGAGGAGATGTTCGCCGAAGAACGCCAAGCGCGCACGGCGGATGCCTTGGCGCGGGCGCGGGAAGCCGAAACCGGGGCGCGGGCGCGGCTGAAGGCAGCGTCCGATCACGCAACCGCCATGCAGGAGAGCTACCGGCGGCAGTCGGCGCTTTTGTCGGCGGCGGAAGCGAAACGCGCGGCCCTCACCGATACGCTGGACCGGCTGACGGCGGAAGCGCAAACCCTGGAAGACGATCAACGCACGTCGGAAGCCGAACGCGCCGGGCTCAGTGCCTCCGAACCCCTGCTGGCGGCGCTCGCCGAGGCACGGGCGGAGGCGACCAGCCAGCGCGCCCAAGCGCAAGCCCTGCGCAGCGAGGGGGACCGGCTGAAGCGCGACGCGCACACCCGCGCCGCCCGGCAAGGGCAGGTGGCGCGCGAGCGGGCCGATTGGGCGCGGCGCTCGGGCAATTCCGCCGCCGTGCTCGCCGATCTCGACGCGCGCCAAGCCCAAGCCGAGGCGGAAGCCGCGATGCTGGCGCAAGCGCCGGACGATCTGGCCGACCGCAGAGATGCGCTGCTCGCCGAAATCGAAAACGCCGAAGCCAAGCGCCGCGCGGTGGCGGATCGTTTAGCCGAGGCCGAACGCAGCGCCTCCGACGCCACCCGCCGCTTGAAGGAGGCCGAAGGCGCCTCCGCCACGGCGCGCGAAGGCCGGGTTCGAGCGGAAGCCGCCCAAGAAGCCGCGATCCGCGACGCGCAAGCGGTGGCCGAACGCATCCGCGAACGGCTCGACTGCCGCCCCGACGAGGTGGTCGCCCAAGCCGCGCTCGACCCCGAATTATCGCCGCAAGCGGTGGCGAGCGCCGCCCAGAGCGCCGCCAGCCGCCTCGAAAAACTGTCGGCAGAGCGCGAAGCCCTGGGGCCGGTCAATCTGCGCGCCGATCAGGAACTGGCCGAGATCACCGCCCAAATCGAAACCCTTACGGCCGAAAAAGAAGACCTGACCCAGGCCATCGAGCGCCTGCGCGGCGCGATTGCCAGCATCAACCGCGAGGGGCGCGAGCGGCTGTTGGCCTCCTTCCATAAGGTGAATGGCTTCTTTGAAGAGCTTTTCGTGCGCCTCTTCGGCGGCGGGCGGGCGCATTTGCAACTGACCGAAAGCGATGATCCGCTCGCGGCGGGCCTCGAAATCATGGCTTCGCCGCCGGGCAAGAAGCTGCAAACCCTGTCGCTCCTGTCGGGCGGCGAGCAGGCGCTGACCGCCCTCTCCTTGATCTTCGCCGTCTTCCTCACCAACCCCTCGCCCATTTGCGTGCTGGACGAGGTGGACGCCCCCCTCGACGACGCCAATGTGGACCGGTTCTGCGGCCTGCTGGATCATATCGCCAGCGCCAGCGGCACCCGCTTCCTCTGCGTCACCCACCACCGCCTGACGATGGCCCGGATGGACCGGCTCTACGGCGTGACGATGGCTGAACGCGGCATCAGCCAGCTTGTTTCGGTAGACCTCAGCCGCGCCGAAAAACTCCGCTTCCCGCCCCGCGATCCGGGAACGCCGGAATTGCCGGGGCTTAGGTAGTAATTGTATTATTCTGTGCATTAGAAATAGTATCCAATACCTTAAATAAATAATTCATAGCATTGTGTGCAGCAGTTTCCTGAGATGAGTCATCCTTATTGTATCCCCAATCGCAGATGCCTTTTATACAAATCATTTGAACGTCACTTGATCGGGCTGCGTTTAAAACGGCGTATGACTCCATGTCGCCAGCTTTTGCATCTGGAAATTTATTTTTTAGCGCTGAAACCATTTCAGGATTATTTACTAATTTGTAGCCAGAGATATAGACTCCGCTAAGAACCTTATAGGGAAGGGCCTGTCTTGTGGGAATTTGACAGAATGCAATTATTTTTGCCTGCATATGTATTCTCTCGCCACGCGATTGGGTCCCGGCCTCTGTAGTCTTTTCACTTTCGTAATCAATAATCGCACTGGAAAAAATAATATCACCTAGATTTTGATTATTATTATCAAGTCCAAAGCAAATTCCTACTGCTATCACTGCGTCAATATCTAGAGAATTAACTATACTAGGGATTATTACCTGGGACGATCCAGGTCCGGACTGACCCATCGCCGTCCTTACGTGATATATGGTCAAATCCCTAAATGAAAATGTGGTAACGACCGCATTACTCATAGAAAGTGGTCTGCTTTCTATATTTCTTGATCTTAATTCATCATATAGGGCTTGATCCTCTGTATCATTTGCCGTTTGTAGCAATATTTTCTTCATTCTCTTCTTGTCCTCGACCGTTGGAACGTGCCCGAACAGATCAGAAATGATCCCGGGCTGGATAGATGTGCGTGATGATGTTAATAATATATCGTAAACTCTATTTATATGTTCGACAATAGTTTTTGATTGTGGCGGGTTTTTAATTCGCCGTGACAACGAATTCATTATGTGGATGCGTGCGGAGTTTTGATAAATTGGGTTTTTATATTGAAAACTAATAGTCGAATTAAAAGAAGTTATAAATTCCTCATAGAATTTATCGATTAAATTTTGTAACTCATCAGAGAGATGAATATGTAGAAAACTTCTTATAAAAGAATTTAAATCAAAAAGATATTTGTTTGATTTACGAAATTTCTGATTATAAAATCCCGATAGTTGTAAAAAATGTTGTAGTATTTTTAAGTCGACTCTTGGAAATCCATTTTCAATTTCAGAGTTTTCAATTCCGTTGGCTCCAGATGGTACTATAGCATCTAATATATGAGCATAATGTCCAACGTACGAACCACTCATGAGGCGTGAAATTAGCAGGTCGGTAGATGAATACTTTTGTAAACCTAATGAATTTCTAAAAAGAGAGGATGTTATAGCCCGACCATCCCTGTTTTCGGTAATTCTCTGTATTTTTCCTATGTAAGGAAGAATTTTATTTTGATCGGCACGACTTAAAATGCCAGAGGTGGCAAACAGGTCCTCTGGATTAAATGCAGCAATCCGAGATTGTAAGCTTAGAGTTGTGTCGATGTGCGTTCTCTGTGAAAATCCAATCTTTGGCAATGAATTAACAACTTCTTTATCGAAGTACATTGGGTACCTGTCTATATCAAAATTATATATATCCCTCCTATTTTCAAGAAAATCCTGAAAATTTGGCATTTGGGATAGCGTAATTAGAAATCCACTCTCTTGTAAACATTGCAAAAGATTAAGTATCGGCAGGTCTTCATAAAAGAATTCATATAATTGAGCGATATTACATACAAGATATGTTTTTTGTGTTATGCACAACGACTCAAGCCAATGATAAATTTTGACTGTGTCAGGTTTAATACCCGCGCCTTTATATAGCTCTCTATTCGCAAAATGCAAAAATATAGGTTTCAGTGTCATATCTAGGTTATCTTCTCAAGAGTATTTCGTTAAATATCAACTGAGACCAAGGCTCATAGTGCTGAATATCATTCGGAAATACGCTTGTTGAGATCCATCTGAGTGAGTTAATTGTGAGGTCACGCCGCTTTACACCCTCTAGAAACTGAGAGTTATTATCCTCTATTTTGAGCACTACGCCAACCTGATTTTTCCCTTTTTCATTGCCCATATTAGTTATAAAGCCAAATAGGTTTATTTTTTTTTCCAAGGCAACGCTATCATGATAGTGTTGCACCATATTAAAAGATTGGTATAGATCACGTGCAGCTTTGCTGTATATCGAATTAATATTTCTGTTTAATAAATTGTAATCATAATCCTCAATATTACCCGAAAGGCCAATACATTTTATCCCAATTATTTCGTCATCGGGTGAATAATATTTACCCTTTCTAAAAGATAAAATTTCATTTGGACGCATAATCATGACATAAAACATAATTTCTGTAAAATTACTATAATGTTTCATTTCTTTTCTTTGAATAAATCTCCAATTATCTGCATTCAAAATTGGCGATGCTTCAGAGTTTTCATAAAAAAAACTTTGTTTTCCCAAAAAATTATGAATAATATCAGTCTCTATACATAGTATTCTTTCGTTTTTTAACTGTTCTTTTCTTCTCTTTGCTTTATATTCTGTTTTGTATTTTTTATCTATATTCGGATTTTCAAGAAAAGACCTTAAATAAAAAATACCGGGTGATACCCGAAAAAAAACGGATCTATCGCCTTTTTTTAAAATATCTGTGCTGATTCTTGCGTTGAGTGTCTTGTGTTGAGTTTCTCCCTTTAAGTCAATCGGAATAATTGACAGTTTACGGGCAAAATTAATCATATCTTTACAATTCATAGGTATGGCCA
>NZ_JBILQX010000256.1:0-3820 GCF_044372965.1 Elstera sp.
TTCGCGCTGTTACCATGTGCTCGCAGACACCGACGGCGACGATTTAGCCGAAAGAGCAGGAAATCGGCAGTGCCGGTTGCTCGCTCCATCACTCTTCGACCTGCTGAGATTGCAGAGCGAAAAGAGTTTGGCCATTGGGAAGCTGATCTCATGATCTTTGCCCGAAAACACGGCAAGGCAAATGTTACATCATTGATTGAACGGCGAACACGCTACCTGATCTTATTGTCCAACGAAGACCGTCGATCAGCCAAGGTTGTATCGGCAATACGAGGAGCCTTGGAGCCCCTACCCGTCCCGGCGCGTCGCAGCATTACCTTTGATCGAGGTACCGAATTCGTTGGTGCTTGGCGGAGCCTCCCGTTGGAGAGCTGGTTCTGCGATCCGCACAGCCCTTGGCAAAAAGGCAGTGTCGAGAATGCTAATGGGCGGGTGCGGCGGCGATTACCCCTTGAGAGTGCGCCGGGAGACCGATCTCCCGGCGCACTCTCAAGGCTCGCAACTCAGGCCAATCAAACGCCCCGAAAATGCCTCGGATATCAAACCCCTGAAGAAGCATTTCTCAAGGAGGTAGCGACCGTTTTGGCGACACCCTATGATCCAGCGAGCCCATGTCGCACTTCGACGTGAATCCGTCAAGGGCGGATTCGATTTCGAAGGGTTCCTTTCTTTTAAAATGAGAAGTTTGGAGGTCGGCGACAAGCCTTCTATCCCCCCGCTCGTCGTCCGTGGGACTGATAGTTTTCCGCATCGGATTTCCGACGGACGTTAATGCCCGTCCATCGGCCGATTTTGCGGATGGTGCCGTCGGGTTTGCGACGTGTGGCGTGGACGATGTGATCGGCGAGCGCAGTGCGCTGGAGGTCATCGACCATGGCCCATGTGTGGCCGTAGGGGGCGATAAAATCCATTACCCAGGCTTCGGGGCCGGAGGCCCGATCTTCGGGTTGGAGTTTGCGGGTTCGGGGCAGGAGGCCCTCGCGGGCGACAGGTCCGAGAAACGCCCAGGAGGCAAAGCCAACGGGGCGGCCTCCGGCGAGATAAACGCGGAATTGGCCTAAGGCGATTGGCGGCGGCAACAGCCGGATACAGTCAGCGACCGTCCACGACCGATGCACGTCGGAGACGGACATAAGCTGCAAGGCGATACCGAGCGTCGTCGTCAGATCAGGAACGCAGGCAATAAGCGGGGGTGACATTACAGGCCTCGACTAGACTGAGGACAGGAGGGAGCCGAAGCTCCCTCCTTATGCTCCTTCAGATTTATGCCGCGAGCTTGGTCTCGCAGTGATCGCCTGCACTGATCGGGTTTGCGGCGAGGGTTGCGGTTTGCGTGAGCATATCGGTGGCGCTGGCAGCAGCGGCGACCGAAGGGGCTGGGTCGAAAGCCGCCATCGCCTGACGGAGCAGGTCCGCCTGATTGGCGATATTGGCGGTGAGATCGACCGAGGTCGATGCGGGCGGGGCCGTATCGATTGCCGAGATAGGAGCTGGTGGGGCTGCTGCTGGCGTGGCCGCAGTGTCGGTCGGCGTTTGGGTTCCGCTCCCCGCCGTGTCTGCGCTGGCCGTTTGGGCGGGGATAGCGGGCACCGCCGTTGGGCTATCGGGGCTGACGACGGCAGGCGTTGCCGTCGTGACCGGCGTATCGATTGCAGCAACTCCTGTTACGTCGGAGGTCGCTGCGAACCCGGTTGACGACGCCAAGGCGGAAGTCGAGATTACTTGATTAGCGGTGTCCGTTGCCGCCGATACGCTCGGCGTGGTATGCGCCGCGTTTGCGGTGTTATCGCCGCCCGCCGAAACGCTTATCACCGTTTGCCCCTCAGAAGCGGCGGCCACCGTCACCGCAGCCACGGTCGTGGCGGTATCGGCCAGAACCAACGAGGTCGCGGCTGCAACGCTCGCCACTGTCGTTTGGGCCTCAGGAAGCGCGGTAGCGACGGCAGAAGCCGGAACAGCCTCGGGTTGCGGTAGCGTCTGGGTTTGGGCGGCGGTTGCCGTGTGAGACGTCACGGCGCTTGCCGGGGTTACGACCGTCGTCACCGTCACGGCTTGCGTCTGGGTCGTTGCGACGGGCACGGCATTGGGGAGGCTGTGCAGGACCGTCGACGTGCTGGTGGCGGTCGGGATTACTTCGATGCTGGTAGTGACGCTGATCGCCCCAAGCGAGACGTCGGCAGCGGTGCCGGTGGTGCCGTTGGTTCGAGTGAACTCGCTGGTACGGTGAACGATGCTGCCGTTGACGCTTTGGTCGTCGCGTGCGCCGGTCAGGCCAACCGAGGCAATGCCCGCTTCGGCCAGGGTCTGCACTTCGGCCTGATCGGCGATGCCGTCCTGATTGCGGTCCTCCCAAACGCGGAAGTCGGCAAAGCGGGTATCGGCCTGATCGAGCGTACCGGAGCCGCTGGAATCATAGACCTGCTGGACGGCGTCCATATCGGTCTCGGCCCCAGGGGCATCGTCGGTGAAGATGATATCCTGGGCATTGATGATGCCGTCGCCGTCATCGTCCAGGGCAAGGAAGGCATTGCCTGCGCCGATCCAGGCCGTCGTACCAGTCGCTGTTTGGTCGAAAATCGACGTGCTAACCCCTGACTGCGCTGCATTGAGCAAGCTGAGGCCTTGCCCACTGACATCCAGAACAATCGGTGTTTGCCATAATGTCGTGATGTGAACCGTTGTTGTCGCTGATAAACCGCCCTGATCAGAAACCGTAAAATTAAGATTAGCGGAGAGGCCATTAGCATAACTTGGCGGGTACCATTGCCAAATAAAATTTCCCTGATAGGGGTTTTCGGGGGCGATCATCATGCCGATGGACGAAGTTGCCTGCATTTTTAGCGCGTCGCCATCAGGGTCGGAAGCCGTGACGGTGCCAAAATAATAGGGGGTATAGTTACCCTCTATATTGACCGGTGTTCCGGTAATTGCCGTTGCCGCAATCACGGGCGCACGGTTCGTTGACATAACATCAACTTGTGCGGTTTCCTCAATCATACCGCCACGGCCGTCGCTGACGGTGTAATTGAAGCTGGCCGATCCCGTGATATTGGGGTAGGGCGTGAAGAAAACGCTGCCGCCCGAAGCGTAGGCATTACCATAGCTACTGCTGGCCGAACTGATGGTAAGCGCGTCGCCGTCAGGGTCACTATCGTTGGCGAGCAAGGACGCAAAACTCTGATTCAGGGTCGATCCTTGAGCCATCGGGCTCAACTGTTCGCCGAAGCCGGTGGGTGCATCATTGACCGAGGCGATGTTGAGATAGGCCATGGCATTGGCCGTACCGCCGCGACCGTCGGAAACAGTATAGATGAACTGGTCCGTGCCGTAGTAGTTCGCCTGGGGCACATAGACCACCCCCGCACCGCTGGCATAGACAGTCCCATGCGACGCCCCATAGGCCGAAGCAATGCTGAGCGTATCGCCATCGGCATCGTAATCATTCTGGGTCAGCAGGGAGGCCGCGATATATTGGACCTGATCCTCTTGGGCGTAGATGGTCTCGCCCGCCGCAATCGGCACGTCGTTGACGTTGATGACCTGATAGGCCGCCGTGGCTGAACTCACCGCGCCTTGGGCGTCGGCGACCTGATAGGTGAAGCTGGCCGTACCGCTGAAGTTGGTATAGGGCGTGAAATTGACCGTCGCGCCCGACTGGCTCACCGTGCCGCCACTTGCCCCGGAGACGCCGAGGAAGGTCATGGCGTCGCCTTCGGGGTCGCTGTCGTTGCTCATCAAGGAGGCAACCGCAACGCTGATCGGCTGCTCTTCAAGGGCCGAGCCCAGCCAATCGGACTGGAGGCGCGGCGCGTCGTTGACG
>NZ_JBILQX010000257.1:0-3804 GCF_044372965.1 Elstera sp.
CAGCCGACCCCGACCGCGCAAACCGCCCCGGCGGTCGCGCCCTCCAGCCCGGTTGCCGCTAAGCCTCCGGTGGTCGCGGCCAAGCCCGACCCCGCGCCGGTGTTCCAATCACCGACGGTTATTCCGCCGCCCGAGCGGTTGGCGCTGCCTGGACAGCCGCTGGCGGCTGTCGAACCCGGTTTGCTGCGTGATAGCCCCTATGGCCCGATCCCGCGCCTGTCTGCCGACCGCAAACGCGCCCCCTGGCAGGTCTATGCCGCGCCGTTCGACGCCCCGGACGCCAAACCGCGCCTGTCCGTGGTCGTGACCGGCCTTGGCCTTGCGCGCGATGTGACGGAGCGGGCGATTGCCACCCTGCCGCCGCAAATTTCCTTAAGCTTTAGCCCCTATGCGGCGGAAACGCCGAACGCGGTGGCCGCCGCCCGCCAGCGCGGGCACGAGGCTTTGCTCGATCTGGCCTTGGAGCCGGAGAGCTACCCGCGCATCGATCCGGGTCCTGCAACCCTGGTCGGGGCCTATTCCGGTGCCGATAATGTTGCCCGGCTCGATTGGGTTCTCGCCCGCGCGCAAGGCACCATCGGCGTTGTCGCCCAATACGGCCCCTCTTTCGGCGCCAGCGCTATGGCGATGGCCCCGATAGCCCAGGCTTTGCGGGAACGCGGACTGATGTATGTGGATAATCAGGCCAGCGAGCATCCGGCGATGATGCGTTTGTCGCGCGATTTTGCCGTGCCCTGGGCGTTTGCCAATGCCGCCTTCGACCCCGGTAGCGCCGACGAGGCGGCAACCCTGGTGGCAACTCTGCATCAACTTGAAAAAGCCTCCACCGTTCAGCGCGCCATGTTGGCGCTGGTTCCTGTCAGCCCGGTTGCGATCCAAACGATTGCCGCTTGGGCTAAAACGGTTGAGCCGCGCGGCTTTGCCCTCGCCCCCGTCACCGGCATCGCCAGCCGTCAGGACGAGCGGGACGTAGGCCGGAAATGACCGCAACGCGCGAGGTTAACGGCGTCCGCTATCGGCTCGGCGTTGGGCTGATGCTGGTGAATAGCGCCGGGCGAATTTTCGTTGGCGAGCGCGACGATACGCCGGGCGCGTGGCAAATGCCGCAAGGCGGGATCGACGACGGGGAAGACCCGCGCGAGGCCGCCCTGCGCGAGCTTGGCGAGGAAATCGGCACGAGCGCCGCCACGATCGTCGCCGAAAGCGCCGACTGGTTGCGCTATGACTTCCCCGATTTTCTGGCCGGAAAAGCCTTTAAGGGCAAATACGCCGGACAGATGCAAAAATGGTATCTGCTGCGGTTTGACGGCGAGGATAGTGATATTCGCCTGGATGCCCACGAACAGGAGTTCGTGCAATGGCGCTGGGCCACGCCCGACGAAGTGCTTGCCGCCATCGTGCCGTTCAAGCGCGGCCTATATGCGGCGATTTTGGCAGAATTTGCGCCCCATCTGCAGCGGATCGCAGGCGCTTAGACAGCGGCTATCGTTTAATCGATCAGCCGAAACGGCACATCGACTTCCGCCCATCCGGGAACCGGCTGCCCGTCTTTTTCGGCGGGGTAAAGCGTCCAGCCTTGGGCTGCCGTCACCGCTGCCTGATCAAGCGGGCGGTGCCCGGAGCTTTTAAGAACGCTTACCTCCAGCACGCGGCCGGCGGGGCTCACCAAAAGCTTTAAACGCACCACGCCTTCAATCTCATCGCGCAGGGCTTGCGCCGGATAGCTTGGCGGGGCGCGGTCGCGGAAGCGGGTCGTGCTGATCTGAACGGGGTCGGCGGGGGCGGGCGTTGCCGTGGCAATTTCGGTTGGCGTCCCCGGCGCGGCTGGGGTTGCGGTTTCGGTCGGCGCTGTGAGGGGGGCGAGTGTTTGACCCAGCGGAGCGGCGGGCTTGGTTGGCCGGGGGGAGGGTTTCGGACGAGGCGGCGGCGGGACGGTCGCGGCGGTTTGCGTCGGGCGCGGCGGCTCTGGCGGGTTTGTGTCCGCGCGTAAGGGCGCAGGCATTTCGGCTGGTGCGGGATCGGCGACAGCCTGGGGCGGCGTCACTGTCAGCAGCGCGACGGTCAGGGCGGGCGGAACGGTGGCGGGGGCGCTTGGCCGAGTTCCCGCAGCATTCACCAGCGCCGCGAGAACCGCCCCATGCAGCAAACACGAGCCGATCACGCCGAGCGGGCCAAGGCCGCGCGCGAGGCGACTTGCGGGCAAAGCGGGGATCATAGGCCAACGTCCGGGGTGATACTGGCGCCGCCCAGCGCCGTCTGTTCCCATGCCTCCAGGGCAAGCAGTCCCTCCCGGTGGACGGCCCGCAGAATCGGAAGATTGGTGCGATCTTGCGGATCGGCCTCCAGCGCGCGGGCGAGGGCGCGGAGGCGGGCGAAACCATAGTTTCCAGCAGCCCCAGCAAGCTTATGGGCGGCGTCGGCGCGCGCATCGGCATTGAGCGCGTCGGTCAGGTCGCTAAGATAGCGCTCCAGCACATTGCGGCAGACGGCGAGAAGGCGACGCGTTTCATCCTCGCCCAAGGCATCCCAAAGCTCGTTCAGTGGCTGCGGGTCGAGCAGCGGCGGGCCGGTGTCGGCGGGAGCCGGGAGATTGGGTTGCGGCTCGCTGCGCCAGGCGGCGGGCATGCCCGCGCCCTCCTGATCCCACAGCATTTCCCCGGAGGAAATCATCGCAAGCGCCCGGTCCAGCCGGGCGGAATCGATGGGCTTTCCTAAGACGCCGGACATGCCCGCGCGCCGACAGGCGGCAAAAATATCGGGCATCAGATTGGCGGTGACGGCCAAAATCGGCAACGGCTCGGCCCGTTCGGTGGCGCGGGCGAGCAGGCGGCGCGACACCTCATACCCGTCCATCCCCGGCAAGCGCAGATCGACGAGCACGGCATCGACCCGGTGGCTTTCGAAGGCGGTCAGCGCCTCCGGCCCATCTTTGGCGATGACGACGCGGTGGCCCGAGCGGCGCAGCAGGCCGGAGAGCACCTGCCGGTTAACCTCCTCATCCTCGACCAACAGCACCACCAAGGCGGGCGCACTGCGCGGGCGGCTGGCGGGACGGGCGGCGGGCGCTACGGTTGGAATGGCAAAGCCAAGATCGATCCAAAAGCGGCTACCGGTGCCGAGCTGGCTTTCGACCCCCATGCGCCCGCCCATGCCCTCGACCAGCCGTTTCCCGATGGCGAGCCCCAGGCCCGACCCGCCGAAGCGCCGGGCGGTGCCGCTTTCCACCTGATAGAAGGCGTCGAACAGGCGCGGCAGCGCGTCGGGCGGAATGCCGATACCGGTATCTTCCACCATGAAGCGCAGAATAATCTGCTCGTGCGCCGATTCTTGCACGGGGGCGCGGGTCACGGTCAGGCGCACCGCCCCGCGCGGGGTAAATTTCACCGCATTGCCCAGCAGGTTGAACAGCACCTGCCGCAGCCGCGCCGGATCGCCGCGCAAATGCGGCGGCAAGTCCGGCTCCAAGGTGAGATCGATCCGCAACCCCTTGGCTTCCGCCGTCACCCGCGTGAGATCGACCAAGCCGCGCAGCAAGGTGCTGAGGTTAAAGTCGCGGTTATCGAAACTTACATGCCCGGCTTCGATGCGCGAAATATCCAAAAGATCGTCCAGCAAGACCGAGAGCATTTCGCCCGACTGGCGAATGGTCGATACATAGGCGCGGGCGGTGGCGGAAAGCTGTTCGGCTTCCAGCAATTCCGTGAGCCCAATGATGCCGTTCATCGGCGTGCGCAACTCGTGGCTCATCACCGCCAGAAACTCGGTCTTGGCGTAGGTTGCGGCTTCGGCCTGATCTTTTGCGGA
>NZ_JBILQX010000258.1:0-3796 GCF_044372965.1 Elstera sp.
AACATCGGAAAAACCTCCAAACCTTAAAAAATGACGGGTTCCGGCACGGGTGCGCCGAAGTCAGTTTGCAGAAAGTCGAAATCACAGCCCTGATCGGCCTGGGTGATGTGCCGGGAGAACATCCAGCCGTAGCCCCGCTCGTAGCGCGGCGCGGGCGGCGGCAGGGCAGCCCGACGGCGCTCCAACTCCGCGTCGGACACATCGAGCGAGATGCTGCGCGCGGGCACATCAACGGTAATGATATCGCCCGTCTGCACCAGCGCCAGCGGCCCGCCGATAAAGGATTCGGGCGAGACGTGCAGAATACAGGCACCGTAGCTGGTGCCGCTCATGCGCGCGTCCGACAGGCGGACCATATCGCGCACCCCCTGCTTCACCAGTTTCTTCGGAATCGGCAGCATGCCCCATTCCGGCATCCCTGGCCCGCCGAGTGGCCCGGCATTGCGCAGAACCAGCACATGCTCGGGCGTCACATCCAGATCGTCGCTATCGATCACGGCTTTCAGCGCCGGGTAATCGTCGAACACCAGGGCCGGGCCGGAGTGGCGGAGCAGATGGGGGGCTGCCGCCGAGGGTTTCATGACGCAGCCATTGGGGGCGAGATTGCCTTTCAGCACCGCCAGCGCCCCTTCGGCATAGATGGGATTATCGAGCGGGCGAATCACATCGTCATTATAGACCTGCACCCCCTCCAACTCTTCCGCCCAGGTGCGGCCCGAAACGGTGATTTGGGTAAGGTCCAGGAAGGGTTTCAAGCGCAGCATCAGGCCCAAAAAGCCGCCCGCATAGTAGAAATCTTCCATGAGGTAGGTATCGCCGCTGGGGCGGATATTGGCGATGACCGGTACCTTGCGGCTGGCCGCGTCGAAATCCTCCAAGCTCAGGGCGTGCCCCGCCCGGCGCGCCATCGCCAGCAGATGAATGACCGCATTGGTGGAACAGCCCATCGCCATCGCTACGACAATGGCATTGCGAAACGCGCCTTCGGTTTGGATTTTGGCGGGGGTTAGGTCTTCCCAAACCATTTCCACCGCGCGGCGGCCCGCGTCGGCGCACATGCGGATGTGGTTGGCATCGGCAGCCGGAATCGACGACGCGCCCGGTAGACTCATGCCGATGGCGTCGGCCAGCCCCGTCATGGTGGAGGCGGTGCCCATCGTCATGCACACACCATAGGAGCGGGCGATGCCCACTTCCATTTCGCCCCAATCCTTATCGGAAATCGCCCCGGCGCGGCGTTCGTCCCAATATTTGAAGGCGTCGGAGCCCGAGCCCAACACTTTACCGTGCCAATTGCCGCGCAGCATCGGCCCTGCCGGAACGAAAACCGCCGGAACCCCGGCACTGGTTGCGCCCAGCAGCAGGCCCGGCGTGGTCTTATCGCAGCCGCCCATCAGCACCACGCCATCGACCGGGTGCGAGCGGATCAACTCCTCCGCTTCCATCGCGAGGAAATTGCGGTAGAGCATCGTCGTCGGCTTCACTTTGCTTTCCGACAGGGAAATCGCGGGCAGTTCCACCGGAAACCCGCCCGCTTGCAAAATGCCGCGCTTCACATCCTCCACCCGCTGCTTGAAATGCGCGTGGCACTGGTTGAGGTCCGACCAGGTATTGAGAATGGCGATCACCGGCTTGCCGACATAATCCGCCGCCGAATAACCCATTTGATTCATACGCGAGCGGTGCCCGAAGGAGCGGAAATCGTCGGGGCCAAACCAGCGCGCGCTACGCAACTGCTCGGGAGTTTTGCGGGTCATCGGGCACCTATGCTGGAGAATTGCGCGAGCGGGAGAATTCAGGGCGCAGACAGAAGCTAAGCCGCTAATGCATTAGTGCGTCAAGCCCAAATCTGCGCTATCATTGACATTGATATGGATAAGCTCGCGACCGTACCGCCCCTCTCCGCCTCGCGCAGCCGCGCGGGAACGCCTGCGGTTTTCGATGTGCTGCGCGAAGAGATTATCGCGCTGACGCTGGCACCCCGGGCGGTGCTGTCGCGGCCCGATCTGCAAGCGCGCTTCGGCGTCAGTTCGACCCCGATCCGCGACGCGCTGTCTCGGTTGGACGAGGAAGGGTTGGTGCGGATTTTCCCGCAACGCGCCACTATCGTCAGCCCCATCGATCTGAGCCACGCCCGCCAGGGGCAGTTTCTGCGCCGCGCGGTAGAAGTGGAAATCGCGCGCACGCTGGCGGCCAAACCCGATCAAGCTTTGATCGAAACCCTGCGCAGTATCATCCGCCAGCAAGCCGCTTTCGCCGAGCTGGGGGAGTTTGAGCTGTTCACCCAGCTCGATCAGGAGTTCCACCGTCGGCAGTATGCCGCCGCCGATGTGCTGGACCTGTGGCATCTGGTGCGCCGCCAGGGCGGGCATATCGACCGGCTGCGCCGCCTGCATCTGCCCGTTCCAGGGAAGCGGGCCGATATTCTGCGCGATCACGCGGCCATCGTTGGCGCCATTGCCACGGGCGATCCGGACGGGGCGGAAGCGGAAGTGCGCGGGCACCTGTCGCGCTCCTTGGATTTCATCGAAACCTTGCGCGAATCGCACCCGAATTATTTCGGATAACCGTAAATTGGTCTGACAAATCAGCACGGCAGACCTGCGGAATAAGCGGGAAAATGGCCTCCCCAAGCCTTGCGATCCCAGTATCGCGGTATAAGCTGTCGGACACTCTAACAAAAAACGGCTTAACGGTTTAGGGAAAGAAACGCCATGCACCTCGGCACACAGAACGCCGCGCGGGACGATAATGATTTTAAGACCTTCGCCCAATTGGGCCTGAAGCACCTCTGTTCCGACCCGCCCGGCAAGCCGACCGGCTGGACGCTGGACGATCTGCTGCGCCACCGCGAGAAGGTCGAATCCTTCGGGATGTCCCTCGATATGGTGCAACTGCCAATGAGCTCGCGCCCCATCGAACTGCAAGATAGCCCCGATATTCTGCTGGCAGGACCGAACCGCGACCGGCAGCTTGAGGTGATCTGCCGCCTGATTGAGAATTTGAAAACCGCAGGCATTCCGGCGGCCAAGTATAACCTCAACCTGATTGGCATTCCCCGGACCGACATGGAAATCGGGCGCGGCGGCTCCCGCCATGAAGCCTTTCGTTGGGATAAGGTCGATCAAGCCGCGTCGCCCGGCGCGGCGGGCCTCGTTTCGGAAGACGAAAATTGGGAGCGGATCGATTATTTCCTCTCCCAAATCGTTCCCGTCGCCGAAGCCAACCAAATCCGCCTCGCCTGCCACCCGCACGATCCCTATACCCCCCCCGGCTATAAGGGCGTCACCCGCGTGCTCGGCACCGTCGAGGGCTTAAAGAAATTCGTCCAACTGCACGAAAGCCCCTACCACGGGCTCAATTTCTGCCAAGGCACGGTTGCGGAAATGCTGGACGATCCGCGCGCCGAAATCGGCGACGTGATCCGCTGGTTCGGCTCCCGCAATAAAATCTTCAATGTCCATTTCCGCAATATTCGCGGCGGCAAACTCTCCTTCATGGAGGTCTTCCCGGATGATGGCGATATGGACATGTTCGACTCGCTCAAAGCCTATGCCGAGACCGGCTACCAATACATGCTGATGCCCGACCACGTCCCCCATATCGATAGCCGCGACCCGGAAGGCACCGCCTTTTCCTTCTGCTTCGGCTATATCCAGGGGCTGCTGGACGCGGTGAAGCACCTGTATCCGAACGCGGTAACGGCGTGAGGCTCATTCCGAGAGGGCTATTTGCCCTCTCGGGCTCTCCCAACCAGGGCCGACGGCCCTGGACGGTGTGTCTTGAGAGCGACTAG
>NZ_JBILQX010000260.1:0-3733 GCF_044372965.1 Elstera sp.
CTCCGCGCCGCCGCCGAGGCCCAAGGCCCCGACCGTTCCCGCTGCGGCAACGCCTGCGACCGGCGAGACGAAGCGAAGTTCCGTGCCCGGCTGAGCATTGCCCGCCGCGCCCAGGGTGAGCGCTTCGACGGAGATCGTCCCCGTGCCATCGGTGGCAATCAGCGCGGCCTGTTCGACCGAATATTCCGCCCGATCCCCGCGCAGCAGCCGCGCGCCGGCGGGAATGACGGAGCCCGATAGGCCCGTAACCGTTACGCTCCCAGCCGCGGGCGTTGCGGGTTTGCGTAAGAGACCGCGCCAGGCCGCGTGCCGTTCCAGCACCTCGCCCGTGGCCCGATCCGGCAGCACGGCTTCGGCGATCCCGTCGAGATAGCCATAGACCTCGTGCAAGCCCCCCGCGAGCACGGCAGCGATGACCGATAGATTATTCCAGCGCAAGCGGCTATCGGCCCCCGGCAAGCGCGCGTTAATCTCGGCTTCGGCCTGACGCAATAAATCGTCAATCGCCGGGCGCACGAGGCCCAAGGAATTAGCGTTAGGCATTCTCAGCCTCCCGTGAGATCGAAATTAAGGGATGTCAGCGAGAAATCGACGCGGGTGCTGTCGAAGGTCACGGCCACCTTGGCCGCAGGCGGCGGTGCGCCCGCGCCTTCGGCAGGCAAGCAGAACTCAATCCCCTGCCACGCCCAATCGAAGCGGATTGAAAAATTGGCCTTCTTCGGGCGATAGAGTTGGATCTCCAGCGTTAGCCATTCTTCACGCGGAATGAAGGCGTTGACCTTCACCCGCTCGGCGACGCCATCCTCGACCAGCCAGGCCAGCGCCTCCTCGGCATAGAGCTTGGCCCGGCTGACCACCGATTGCATCTGCTTCTCGCGCGACAGCAGCCACAGCCGCGAGCCAATTGGCTGCGGCAAAAAACTATCCGCCCACCAGCCGCGCCGGTCGCCCGAAAGCCGAATGGGTTCAGCCAACCCCGGCCCGGTCAAATCGTCGGGCAGCACATCGTCATCCAGCGCGCGGCGGTGGGTGAAAAGGGAAATGAGAACGGAGGTGAAGAGATCACACTCCGCCAGCAGCGCCGGGGGCAGCAAAGCCCAGTCGCCGCGAAACCGGGAAGAATCCTAGCGCGTGGTAATGTCGGGCATCAAAAGCCTCATGAAAGAATGGAAAAACTAAATCCGCACGAGCGAGCGCGTATTGCGAATCGTCACGCCGCAATAGGCGGCCTCGTTGAACTTATCCCACTGGCTGCGGGCATCGGCCGTTGCGCCGCTGGGCAGGCCGGTGATGTTCAGATCGATGGTCAGGCGGCGCAAATCGTCGGCAGGATGATCGGCTTTTGTATCCAAAGGCGGGGTGCGCGGGGTCAGCGGCGGGAGCGGTTCGACCGCCGAACGCCCACCCCTCCCCATCAACCCCTCCAGCAGCGAGCCGCCGCCCATCGAGCCCAGCACTCCGCCCGCGAGCCCGCCCAGCAGGGTTCCGAAAATCGGCACAACACTGCCGAGCGAGGCCCCCAGCATCGCGCCCCCCATGCCGCCGAGCCCCGAGCCAACCCCGCGCCCCACCCCGGCGGCATCGCCGCGCTGGGCCGCCGAGACCACCGACACCGCATCGTCGATCATCCCGAGCGGGCGGAACACCCGGCCCAGCAGCCCGCCGAGCCCCCGGCGCGCTGGGGAGAGCGGTGCCCGCGTCTCGCCCATCACATCGCCCAGCACCCCCGCCGACACCGCCCCGCCCCCCGGCGGCTTAGCCGCCCCTTTGCGATTGGGACCGAACGCATCCAGCACCGGCGTCAACCCCCGCCCTTCAAACCCCATCCCCGGCAGATTGACCACATAGACCGGCAGGGGATTCGTCAGCTTGCCGGAGAGCAGACTATCGAGGGATAGCGCCCCACCTTCTTTTGTGCCTTTTCCGAACCAGCCCCGAACCGTATCGGCCCCCTGTTTAGCCTTATAGCCCCCATAAATGGCAGCAAGACCCGCCAAGCCTGTCCCAACCAACGCGGTCGTCAGTTCTGGATTGCTGCGGGCTTTTCCAGAAAGATCATTGGTCCAGTCAGTCAATGCTCGCGTCGCCTGCTCGATGGCGGGCACCAAACCTTGCGTTAAGGAAAGCGCCAAACGATCGCCTGATCGGCCTGCTTCATCCGCACCGCCGCTGGCGGAATTCCGCCGCAGCGAATAGGCATCATTAACCCTTTTTCCCGAATCCCGCTGAAGTGAAAATGCCGACTCCGCAAAATTTTCCCGGTTTTTTATAAGGTATTCAGCAAAAAACTGATCCCGCGTCCCCTGTCCGAATATCTTGGCAAGGCTGGCTTGGCCACCTCCATTTTCTGCCGCCAGCGCAGCCAGAGCCGCCTGCGCGGGGCTTTCCCCTTTGCGCGCAGCCTCCGCCATAATCGCCGCGATACTGCGATTATCTTGTAGACGACCGGCTTTTAGCTTCTCAATAAAGCTGGTAATCAATACATTCCGGTTCGTCCAATCGCTTGCATAACCCTTGGCAGTTACAGCAAGGCTTCCATACTCAACCAAAGAATTAATTCCGGTGAGGCCAACCCCTTGCACACTATCCTGAAAACGCGGTAAGCCTGACTGGAGTTGCTTCGGCGTAATATTCGCGTCCTGAGCCGTCTGCGCGAGAATCAACGGTACGAGAAGCTGGTCAGCCCCCTTTACATTACTTCGCCCCACTGCCGTCGAAACTAAATTCCCCAAATCCGTTGGCTCGAACGAATAAGCCGTCGCGGCCCGTGCCGCGTTGCTTGCCATCTTTTCCAGAACGGACTCGCCCCTTACGGCCTCAAGAAAACCGTCACCCATTTTGTCCAGATTAGCTTTGATGATTTGAGCAATTTCACCATTGGTACGGCCTGTTGATTGGGCGAGGTTGTTGATACGTTCCTGGACCGTAGCGGTTTGAGCGGCGGTGTAGTTCCGGTCAATCTTGATATCCGTCATGATCCGATCAAAATCGAGGGTCAGTTTTCCACCCTCTTTCAACACGTCCCGCAGGTTGCTGATAACCTCGGATGAAACCTTGAGACCCTCGTTCAGAATTTGACTGGTTTGCCCCAGACTGGCTTTTAAATCCTGCCGAAACTCTGCAATTCCTTGGGTCAGGCGCTGAATATCGCGTTGAAAGCCGATAAGCGGCGCGAAACTGGTTTTCAACGCGGCCGCCAAGATATCAGCAGACGTGGATTCAGATGACATGAGTTCCATGATACTCTCCTTTTTGGTGTTGTTGGGAGCCTGGAGGTCAATTTCCTAGGCAAGTAAAAAGGCTTAAAATGCTAAACAAATATCTCACGATAGGAGTTATTTTGGGGCTCTTGATCCCCCTCCTCTCCAAGCTCAAGAAATGACCTTGAAAGAGCGATTGCAGACCATTCGATCTGCTCGTAATATTTTTTATGAATTAGATGATTATTACAGAGAAATAAAAAGAAATTTTTCCAACAAATCAAAAAATGAAATCATGGATATTAGAAAAATAATAGGAGTACTAGATGATAAATTGAGAAATTTACCTCCCAAAAACCACTCCGGTGATATTGAGTTCTATTGCAGAGACGCTCCGAGTGCTTTATTTTTTTTCATATCTATTTTATCTGGAAATTATGGATCATCAGCAAAAATTGTTGAGTTTACTGAGCAACGTAAAAAAGATCTTCGACGCAATTCGGAGGAAGATTTTATTATCCGGACAAGCCGGT
>NZ_JBILQX010000261.1:0-3726 GCF_044372965.1 Elstera sp.
TATTCCCACGTCGCTGGAAGAAGCGCGCACCTTGGCGCAGGCCAATAATCCAGCGATTACCGCCGCCCAATATGATGAAGGCGTCGCCAAGCTGGCGGTGGATGAAGTGCGCGGCGAACTGCTGCCGACCGTTAGCCTCGTCGGCGACGTTAGTCGTCGCCACGATCAGCAAATTGGTGTCGAGCGCACGTCCTCGGCCAGCGTGACCGTGCAGGTCTCCGCCCCCTTGTACGAAGGCGGCAGCACCTATTCGCGCGTGCGTTCGGCCAAGCAGACGGCAGGGCAGCGTAAGACTGATATCGATACCCAACGCCGCTCGGCGGTGGAGCAGGCGACCCAGGCTTACGAGCAGATGAAATCTGCCCAGGCCCGTATCGAATCGCTCGCAGCGCAAATCCGTGCCAACGAAATCGCACTGGAAGGCGTGCGGCAAGAAGCCGTCGTCGGCTCGCGCACGACGCTTGATGTGCTGAACGCGGAACAAGAACTGTTGAACGCGCGCGTGTCGATGGTCCGCTCCAAGCGGGATGAGCAGGTGGCGGCTTATTCGTTGCTCAGTGCAACGGGGCGCTTGACCGCGCGGCAGTTAGGCTTAGCAGTCCCGCTGTATGACGTGGAAGAAAACTACCGCGCCGTCGATGGAAAGTGGCTTGGAACCGGTATTGCGCAGGAATAAGCGCAAATTTCGATTCTTCCGATTGGCAAACGGTCAAAGCTTTGACTAAAGTCATTGCCATAAGTGTTTGCGTAGCATGAGGAAGCGATGAGCGACCCGAAACCCCATCAAGAACCGTCGATGGAGGAAATCCTCGCCTCCATCCGCCGTATCATATCGGAAGATGGGGACGGTGCTCAGGCGGATGACGCGGAGGCTTCGGCCCCCGTTGTTTTAGCCCCCGTGCCTGCGGCTGGAACCATGCGGGCCGATGTGTTCGATCTGACACAGCGGGCCGATTCCGACGACGAAGACGATATGGAAATGGCCCGTAGCTTGGGCATCGAGGCGGTGGAAGCACCAAAGCCTTCCTTCAGTATGGATTTCGACGATCTTCCGACGCATTCGGCGAAGGACGATGTGGCTCCGGTTAAGAAGGCAGGCCCGACGTTCGATACGGGTTCATTCGAGACTGGCAAAAAGGCAGCGAGCATGAGTTTTGATGACGATGCGCTGATGTCTCCGGACTCGGCCAGTGCAGCCAGCCGTGCTTTTGCAAAACTGCAAGAGCCGGATGAGGATGATTCGCCGGCGGCCGCCGTTATGCGCGCCTCGGGCGGCTCTAACCCCACACTGGACGAGCTGGTGCGCGAAGCGCTGAAGCCGGTTTTGCGCGAATGGCTGGACCGCAACCTGCCGCCGATGGTGGAAACCATGGTCCGCGAGGAAATCCAACGCCTCGCCGCCTCCGGTCGCCGCCGCTAAACGCTTCTTTTTCTCTAGAGTGCTAACGGCCGCGCGGGCGCAAGCTCTGCGGCCGTTTTGCCGTCTTAAAGTCGATCTCTAAAGGGTTCCCGATGCTCGAAAAAACCTATACGCCCGCCGATTTGGAAAGCCGTCTCTATCCGAAGTGGGAACAAAGCGGCGGGTTTGCGGCAACCGGGGCCGGGAATAAGACGCCCTACACCATCATGATGCCGCCGCCGAATGTGACCGGCAGCCTTCATATCGGCCACGGCTTGACGATGACGTTGCAGGACGTGCTGATCCGCTACCACCGCGCGCGCGGCTTCGATGCCCTCTGGCAGCCGGGCACCGATCACGCCGGGATCGCGACGCAAATGGTGGTCGAGCGCAAGCTTGAGGCCGACGGCAAGCGCCGCGTGGAAATGGGGCGCGACGCTTTCATCGAAAAGGTTTGGGAGTGGAAAGAGGAATCGGGCGGCACCATCGTGCGGCAGTTGCGCCGCCTGGGGGCTTCCGCCGATTGGCCGCGTGAGCGCTTCACGATGGACGAGGGCATGTCGGCGGCGGTCCGCAAGGTCTTCGTCGATCTCTATAACCAGGGCCTCATCTACCGCGATAAGCGCCTCGTGAACTGGGATCCGAAGCTGCACACGGCTATTTCCGACCTGGAAGTGGAGCCGAAGGAAGTTAAGGGCAATCTCTGGCACCTGCGCTATCCCATCGAAGGCCAGCCGGACCGCTTCATTACCGTGGCGACGACGCGCCCCGAAACCATGTTCGGCGATACCGGCATTGCGGTGAACCCCGAAGACGCGCGTTACGCCGACCTCGTTGGCAAATTCGCCATTCTGCCGTTGGTGGGCCGCCGTATCCAGATCGTCGCCGACGAATACTCCGACCCCGAAAAGGGCACCGGCGCGGTGAAACTCACCCCGGCCCATGATTTCAATGACTTCGAGGTTGGTCGGCGGCATGGGCTTGCGCTTGTGAACATCTTTGACCGCGACGCGCGCCTGAACGATCAGGTTCCCGACGAATATCGCGGCCTAGATCGGTTCGAAGCGCGTAAGAAGCTCGTGCAAGCGCTTGAAGAACAAGAAATTTTAGTGAAGGTCGAACCGCACACCCATATGGTGCCCCACGGCGACCGGTCGGGCGTGGTGATCGAGCCGTGGCTGACCGATCAATGGTATTGCGACGCCGTAACCCTGGCGAAACCGGCGCTGGAAGCGGTCGAAACCGGGCGCACCAAGTTCGTGCCCGAGCAATGGACCAATACTTATTACCAGTGGATGCGCAACATCCAGCCTTGGTGTATTTCGCGCCAGCTTTGGTGGGGGCACCAGATTCCGGCGTGGTACGGGCCGGACGGGAAGATTTTCGTGGCCGAACTTGAGGCCGACGCGCAAGCCCAGGCGGATAAACATTACGGTAGCGCGACGGCCCTGACGCGCGACAGCGACGTGCTCGATACCTGGTTTAGCTCGGCGCTTTTCCCGTTCTCGACCCTCGGCTGGCCGGAAAAAACGCCCGATCTGGCGCGCTATTACCCCGGCGACGTGCTAGTGACGGGCTTCGACATCATCTTCTTCTGGGTCGCCCGAATGATGATGATGGGGCTGCATTTCATGGGCGATGTGCCGTTCCGCACGGTTTACGTTCATGCGCTGGTCCGTGACGAAAAGGGCCAAAAAATGTCGAAATCGAAGGGGAATGTCGTCGATCCCCTTGATTTGATTGACAAATACGGCTGCGACGCGCTGCGCTTCACCATGGCGGCGATGGCGGCCCCTGGGCGGGACGTCAAAATCTCCACCCAACGCGTTGAAGGCTATCGCAATTTCGCAACGAAGCGTTGGAATGCCACGCGCTTTGCCGAGATGAACGGCTGCGCTCGCGTGGCTGATTTCGACCCGGCCCAGGCGAAGGGCACCGTGAACCGCTGGATCATCGGCGAGCTTGCGGGCCTGCGCGCGAAGCTGGAAGAGGCGCTCGCCGCCTACCGCTTCAACGATGCCGCCAATCTGCTCTACGCGACCGCCTGGGGCAGTTTCTGCGACTGGTATTTGGAAGTGACCAAGCCGATCCTAGCCGGGGATGATGCGGCGCTCGCCGCCGAAACCCGCGCGACGACCGCCTGGGCGCTGGAGCAAATCGCCCGCCTGCTGCACCCGTTCATGCCCTTCATCACTGAAGCCCTGTGGGAGCATTTGTCGGGCGGCACGGGCGAAAGCCTGCTGGTCGCGCCCTGGCCGGAATTGCCGGACAGTTTGATCGATCCTGCCGCCCATGCCGAAATGACCTGGGTGATCGGCATGGGCGGC
>NZ_JBILQX010000262.1:0-3723 GCF_044372965.1 Elstera sp.
AAGACCCCGACCGCCCCAGCCGCCTGAAAAAGGTGACGGAGACCCTGTAATGACGATCTACGCGCTAACGGGGCCGCGCCTATTCACGGGCGAGCGTTTCTTAGACGATCACGCGCTGGTGATCGATGGGGGCACGATCATTGATCTCGTGCCGCGTGCGGCGCTTCCAGCGGGACTTGAAGTTGAAACCTGCGGCCCCGGTTTACTCGTGCCGGGCTTCATCGACGCCCAGGTGAACGGCGGCGGCGGCGTGCTGTTCAACGCCACACCAACGCCCGGCGCGCTCGCGCGTCTCGCCCACGCCCACGCCCGTTACGGCACCACCGCACTGCTGCCGACCTTTATTACCGACGATTCCACGGGCATGGTTGCCGCTGTCGAAGCCGTGCGCGCCGCCATCGCTAACGAGAGTCCCGGCGTGATCGGGATTCATCTGGAAGGGCCGTTTCTGGCGAAATCACGCAAGGGCGCACACGACCCGAACCTCATTCGCGCGCTTACGGACGCCGACGCCGACGTGCTGCTCGCAACCGGGCTGCAAACGGTTCTGCTCACCCTTGCGCCGGAAACCGTGCCGCCTGCGCTGATTGCCAAACTCGCGGCAGGCGGCATCATCGTCAGCCTCGGCCATACCGAAGCGACTTACGAAGGAGCGATGGCGGCGGCGGATGCGGGCGCGCGGGGCGTGACTCATCTGTTCAACGCTATGTCGCCGCTTTCGCACCGCGCCCCCGGCGTCGTTGGCGCGGCGCTCACCCATAGCGGGCTCTGGGCCGGGATCATCGCCGATGGGCACCACGTCCACCCCGCCGCGCTAGCGACGGCCTTACGCGCCAAACGCGGCCCCGGCAAACTGTTCCTCGTCACCGACGCCATGCCGACCGCCGGGCATAGCGAAGGCGAATTTCACCTGAACGGGCGCTTAGTGACGCGCCAGAACGGCGTACTGACGCTGGACGACGGCACGCTCGCGGGCTCGGACCTCACGATGGACGCGGCGCTGCGCTTTACGGTGGCAAACCTCGGCGTTGGGCTCGACGAAGCCTTGCGCATGGCCAGCCTCTACCCGGCGCAGTTCCTCGGTTTAGATCGCGCGCGCGGGCGCTTGGCCCCCGGTTATCGCGCCGATTTCGTCCATCTGACGCCCGACCTCGGCGTCGCGCAAGTGTGGATCGGCGGCGCAACGGTACGGGACTAGCGCAACGCGGCGCAATGGAGCAGGCTCAGCGGATGTTACAGCAACCTGGACCGTCCGCCATGACCGCCGCTTTCAGCTTTTCCTATGGCCCCCGGCTGCGCAGTGTCGCCGGTATCTGCGCTCAATTGGCCGATCTATTACCGCCCGGCCCGGTTCTGCTCGTCACCGATGCGGGCGTGCGCCGGTTCGGTCTGTGCGATGGGGCCCTGGCGGCGCTGAAGGGGCGCGCGGTGGTGGTTTTCGATGCGGTTGAAGCCGATCCTTCGGCTAAAACCGTTCTCGCTGCCGTTGAGGCCGGGCGCGCGGGCGGGGTTGCCTCGGTGGTTGGGCTCGGCGGCGGCAGCCCGATGGATGTGGCAAAACTGGTCGCCTATCTGCTGGGGTCCGGCGATGATCTGGCTGCGATTTACGGCGTCGATCAAGCCAAAGGGCAGCGCCTGCCGCTGGTGCTTATCCCAACCACGGCCGGAACCGGCTCGGAAGCCACCCCCATTGCCATTGTCACGGTCGGCGAGACCGAAAAGAAGGGCGTCGTCGCCCCGGCGCTCTATGCCGATTGGGCCTTGCTTGATGCTGACCTCACCCTCGGCCTGCCCCCCGCCGCCACCGCCGCGACCGGGATCGACGCGATGGTTCACGCCATCGAAGCCTATACCAGTGCCCGCCTGAAAAACCCGGTGTCGGACGCTTTGGCGAAAGAGGCTTTGCGCCTGCTCAGCGCGAATCTGCCGAAAGTGCTCGCCAATGGCCGGGACGTCGCGGCGCGGGAGGCGATGCTGCTGGGATCGCACCTTGCGGGGGTCGCTTTCTCAAACGCTCCCGTGGCGGCAGTGCATGCTCTCGCCTATCCTTTGGGCGGGCATTTCCACGTTCCACACGGACTTTCCAATGCGCTGATGCTGCGCCCGGTGCTGCGCTATAATCAACCAGCGGCAGGGGCACTCTATGGGGAGCTTGCGACCTGTCTCGACCCCACCGTCCCTGAATCAGCCGAAGCCGCCTTCTTCAGCGCTATCGATGCGCTACTAACCGCAAGCGGCCTGCCGTTGCGCTTGCGCGATATCGATATTCCCGAATCAGCGCTGGAATTGATGGCGCGCGAGGCGATGAAGCAGCAGCGGCTACTGATTAATAACCCCCGGCTGCTTGAAGAAGCGGACGCGCTGGCGCTGTATCGACAGGCGTGGTGAGGCCGCCGACCGAGGCGATAATCTCGAAGGAGCGCAAACGGGCGGCATGATCGTAAATATCCGAGACGATCATGACCTCATCCACCCCCGTTTCGGCGATAAAGCGACTGAGGCCCGCGCGCACTATTTCCGGCGAACCAACGATGGTGCGCGCCATCATGGCTTGAACAGGGGCTTTTTCGGCGGGCGACCAATAGGTTTCGATATCGTCAATCGGCGGGCTGCTGAGCCCGCGCGTGCCGCGAATAAGATTGGTGAAAGACATTTGCTGCGTCGTCGCCAACCGCCGCGCTTCGGCGTCGGTTTCGGCGGCGATGATATTCACCCCGGCCATCGCATAGGGTTTCGCCAATTGCTCCGAGGGCTGGAAGCGGTGCCGGTAAATCTCCAAGGCCTCCAACAAGCTCTGGGGCGCAAAATGGGAGGCGAAGGCATAGGGTAGCCCCAGTTGCGCCGCAAGCTGCGCCCCGAAGGTGCTGGAGCCTAGAATCCAGAGCGGAACCTCCGTTCCCGCCGCCGGAATCGCCCGTAACCGCTGGCCGGGGATTGAAGGGGCAAAATAGGCCTGCAACTCCACCACGTCGCGCGGAAAACTGTCGGCACTATCGATCGGGCGGCGCAGGGCGCGCACGGTCAGCCCATCGGTTCCCGGTGCGCGGCCCAAGCCAAGATCGATCCGGCCCGGAAACAGATGGGCGAGCGTGCCGAACTGCTCCGCGATGATATAAGGCGCGTGGTTCGGCAGCATAATCCCGCCCGCGCCGACGCGAATGGTCTTCGTCCCCGCCGCGATATGGCCGATGACGATGGAGGTCGCCGCACTGGCAATCCCGGAGGCGTTATGATGCTCGGCCACCCAAAAGCGCGTATAGCCCCAGGCTTCCGCATGGGCCGCCAGATCGCGGGCATGATCGAGCGCCGTGCGCGCGTCGCTGTTTTGACGGATCCGAACCAGATCGAGAATTGACAAATGGGTCATGAAAGATCCTCTTCCGCCCCGTCCATACTTCAGGATTTGAATATATCAGAACTTCACCATATATATATCGGATAATCCCGATTTAAAGGCCCCCAATGGACCCCGACGTGATTCTAAAGGCCCTGGCGCACCCGGTTCGGCGCGACATGCTGGCGTGGCTAAAAGCGCCCGAGGAGCATTTTTCTACCCAGGAACACCCCGTGGAAATGGGTGTGTGCGCGGGGCAGTTTGAACGCTGCGGCCTGTCGCAATCCTCCGTTTCCGCCCATTTGGCGACGCTCGCCGCCGCCGATCTGGTGACGCCGCGGCGCATCGGCCAATGGGTTTTCTATAAGCGTAATGAGGCAACGCTCGAC
>NZ_JBILQX010000070.1:0-16295 GCF_044372965.1 Elstera sp.
CGAACGGCGCGGGCGCGGACTTCAGGAGAAAACTTGTTCGTCGTCTTGCTTGTCATAGACCCTACTTCTCACGAGTTGGGGTCTCCGGCAAACTCGGGGCGGTTCACTCCCCTTGGAGCGTCTGCTCTATAGGCGCATCTATGGCGGCAATAACGAGTTGCAGCAGGTGCTTCTCACCATTGGCCTTACCTTCGTTATCATTGCGCTGGTGAATTATGGCTTCGGGCCGACCATCAAACGTATCCCGCTGCCAGAAATTTTAAGCGGGTCGGTTTCGCTGGGCTCCAAAACCATTCCCATGCACCGGGCCTTTGTGATTGGCCTTGGGGCCGTCACCATCTTGGGGCTATGGGCACTGCTGGAACGAACCAATTTTGGTGTCCGACTGCGGGCCGCCGTCGATAATCCTGCGATGGCCGAAGCTTTGGGCATTCGCACCGAGCGGCTTTATACAGCGGTTTTTGCGCTGTCCACCGGGCTTGCCGCTTTGGGCGGCGTGCTGGGGGCCGAACTTTTACCGCTCGATCCCTATTATGCCATCCGGTACATCGTGCTGTTTCTGGCCGTTGTCGCCGTTGGCGGCGCGGGAAGTATTTTGGGCTCGGTCGTTGCGGCGCTGACCTTGGGAATTCTCGATACGGCGGGGCGCTACCTTGTGCCGAACTTCGGGGAATTCTTTTTCTCGGCGGCCCTCATCCTCATTCTTTTCCGCTGGCCGAACGGCTTCTTCCATAGGAGGGCCGCGTGAGAGGCGATCTGATGCGTTTACCCGCTTTGCTCGAAAATCGCCGCGCCCGCTGGGGCCGCGCGCTTGGAGAACCCACTGTCCTGCCCTTAATGATCGGTGGAGGGATTCTAGCGTATTTTCTGTTCCCGGAGGATTTAGGGCTGCTGACCCGAATTCTCACAATGGCCCTTTATATTCTCTCGCTCGATCTTGTCCTCGGGTATGCCGGAATCGCAACCTTAGGCCACGCCGCCTTGTTTGGCGCGGGGGCCTATGCGGCAGGGATTATGGCGGTCCATTTTGTTCAGGATCCGCTGCTGCTCTTGCTGATCGGCACCGTCGCGGGCGGGCTGGTTGCGCTGATAACCGGCGCGCTGATTCTGCACGCCCACGGGCTTACCCTGCTGATGCTGACAATTGCCGTCGCGCAACTTCTGCAATCGCTTGCGAATAAATGGCGGGAGTTGACGGGCGGAAGCGACGGGCTATCGGGTATCGATCCCAGCCCGGTCCTCGGTCTGTTTCGCTTTGATCTTTACGGGCGCACCTCCTACCTCTTCGCGCTTGTGGTTTTGATCGTGGCGTATGCGATTGCCCGCCGAATCGTGCGCTCGCCTTTTGGGCTTGCTTGCCGGGGCGTGAAGGAAGATCCGTTGCGGATTGCGGCCCTCGGGGGCAATCCGCGCCGGTATTTGATGGTCATGTACACGGTCAGCGGGGCCTTTGCCGGGTTGGCGGGCGCGCTGACCACCGTGACGACGGGGATCGTGGGGCTCGATAGCCTTGGCTTTACCCTATCGGCTGAAGCGGTCGTGATGCTGGTTCTAGGCGGAACGGGCCGTCTCTATGGTGCGGTTATCGGAACGGTGGCGTTTATGACCATCCACCATATTCTTGCCGCGACCGACCCCTTCCACTGGATGCTGTTCATCGGCCTTTTCCTGATTGGGATTGTCTTATTCGCCCCGGGCGGCATTACCGCGCTGAGTGAAAAACTGTTCCAGCGCCTCGCGGGGAGGGGGATATGAGCGAGCTTTTACGCGTCTCAGGGCTGGTCAAAAATTTTGGCGGGCTTGCCGTTTCGTCGAACGTCAATATCAGCCTAAAGGCGGGCGAGCGATGCGCGTTGATCGGGCCAAACGGCGCGGGCAAAACGACCTTCGTTAACCTCGTTACCGGTGTTCTAAAACCTTCGGCGGGGGCGATTTATCTCGACGGGCACGATGTTACCAAGCTGCCGCCGCAAGCCCGGGTGCAGCGGGGACTAATCCGCTCGTTTCAGATCGCGCGCCTGTTTCCGAGCCTCACCGTCCGGGAACATGTGCATCTTGCGCTCCTACAGCGGGGAAAAAAGACGTTCCGCCTCTTTGGCAGCTTGCGCCCCGATGCCGCGACCAAGGCTGAGATTGACGAGCTTTTGGCGGTCATGGGGCTTTCTGCCGTCGCTGAAACCCCAATTTCGGCCCTGGCCTATGGGCTACAGCGCTTGCTGGAAATTGCCCTCGCCCTGGCTTTGAAACCCAAGGTGCTGATTCTCGACGAGCCTGCGGCGGGCGTCCCCCACTCCGAATCCCACCGCATTCTGGATGCGCTTGATCGGCTTCCGGCCGATTTGGCCGTGTTGATGATCGATCATGATATGGACCTTGTGTTCCGGTTTGCCCACCGCATCATCGTCTTGGCCCAAGGCCAAGTGCTCTGCAGTGGAACAGCGGCTGAAATTTCAGCGGATCCAAAGGTTCGAGACGTTTACCTAGGGAGCAGAGCCCGTGAGCGCGCTTAAGGGACATCTTGAGGCCAATGGCCTAACGGCGGGATACGGGCAGACCCGGATTATCGACGGCATCAGCCTTTCCGCCCCCGCCGGAAGCCGGATTGCCCTTCTGGGCCGCAACGGTGTCGGCAAAACAACAACGCTAGCGAGCCTTGTCGGGCAAACCCGGCGGCATGCCGGCACTTTGACCCTGGACGGGATCGATTTAACCGGACTACCAGCCTCGCGGCGGGCCGAACTGGGGCTCGGTTATGTCCCGCAAACCCGCGATATTTTTCGCTCGCTCTCCGTCGAGGAAAATCTCGTCACGGGTCTTAAAGGGCGGCCACGGTCGGCCCTGGACGAAGCTTATACGATGTTCCCCCGCCTTAAAGAGCGGCGACGCAACGGCGGCGGGGCCTTATCGGGCGGGGAGCAGCAAATGCTTTCGGTTGCTCGGGCTCTCCTGGGGCAACCCAGCGTTTTGCTGCTGGATGAGCCGTTGGAGGGCCTCGCGCCCGTTATTTGCGATCAGCTCATGCAGGTGCTGACGACCCTGAAAATGACCATTATTTTGGTCGAACAGCAGGTCGATCGGGCCTTTGATTTTGCCGAACAGGTGATTTTTCTGGAGCGGGGCCGCGTGATGCACCAGGGCGCGGCGGCCGATGTTCGGGCCGATCACGCCCTCACAGAGCGCTTTTTGGGGGTGGATCTGGTTCAACAAACCGGCACAGTCGCTTAGATATCCGTGTCATCTGCCGCGTCGATGCCAACCCGACGCAGGCGAACCAATATATCGCGGAGTAGATCGGCCTCGGCGCTACTCATGACCGCCGCGAATTTCTGCTCGTGGGCTGTGATGCGGGGTTTAAGATCGACCAGCATCGCCTGCCCCGCCCGGGTGAGGTAGAGCGCGTGGGAGCGCCGGTCGGTCGGCGAGGGCCGACGCTCGGCCAAGCCCTGCGCCTCTAACCCATCGAGCAGAGCGACAAAATTGGTCCGCTTAATAGCGATTGCCTTGGCAATACTATTTTGCGTGCAGCCAGGATTGGCGTCGATCAACGTTAAAATCGTGAATTGGACCGGGCCTAAGTCCACGCCCGCAAGGCTTTGGGCAAAATCCCGCGCAATCACCAAATACGCGCGGCGAAGGTTATAGCCAATCAGCGTATCGACAAAAGATGTATCTAGTTCGGGCTCAAGGCGTCTCGACATAAAAGGCAACCACCGCGCTTGTTGTTTAGGGGTAGCAATAGCCCGCGCCCCCCTAAAACGCCATGCGCCTGATTGCCCCGGAGAGCTGTGGTTCAACGTTCAGACAATTGCCGCTTAATTTCCGCTTTTATCAGCTTTCCTGCGCCATTGCGCGGGAGCGCAGGCACAAAGAGAATGGTTTTAGGCAGCTTAAAGCGCGCAATCCGGGTTTCGAGAAAAGCCAGCAACCCTTCAGCCGAAAGCTTAGAGCCTGCTTTTAGAACAACGGACAAATGCCCCACCTCGCCCCAGCGCGCGTCGGGCAGGCCAACAACGGCGCATTCGGCAATATCGGGGTGCGCAATGGCAGCGGCTTCAACTTCCGCCGGAAAGATATTTTCCCCACCGGAAATGAACATGTCCTTCTTACGGTCCACGAGCCAGTGGAACCCTTCCGCATCCGCGCGCGCAATATCGCCGGTGCGAAACCATCCGTCGTCGGTGAAGGCGTGCGCGGTTTCGTCGGGGCGCTGCCAATAGCCTGCGGTAATATTCTCCCCTTTTAGCAGGAGTTCCCCGGCCTCACCCGGCCCACAGTCGTCGCCGCTTACCCCAATAATGCGGGTTTGCAAGCCGGGCATGGCAATGCCTGCCGCCCCTGCCCGCCCGGCGATAATGTCGCGGTCAACCGGCATGCCAAATACGGTGCCCGCCTCGCTCATCCCGAATCCGTCGACAATGGGAATGCCAACATCGAGCCAAGCCTGAATCGCTGGGGCCGGATGGGGGGCACCGCCGGTGAAAATAGCCACCAGATGCCGCAAACGCTCGGGATCAAAGGCCGGTTCGGCGCGCAGCAGGGCCGCCATCTGCGGCACACAAAAATAATGGGTAATCCCCAGCTCGGGATCGGATAGGCGGGCGAGAGTTCGGGCCGGAATGAACCCATCCGAGACAATAAGACGCCCGCCCCTGAGCAAGGCCGGGCGAAGGCTCGTGATTAACCCAATAATATGAAACATCGGGGCGTCGCACAGAAAACTGCTGCGCTGCGTGACCTCACCCAAAACGGAAAAACTGATGGCCGTTTGGTCGATGTTCTTTTCGGAGAGAAGCACCCCCTTCGGGCGGCCCGAGGTTCCCGACGTATAGAGAATCAGCGATGGTAAGGCACGGTCAAACGGCTCCTCCGCCAGGGGCGCAAGGCCATCCGCCTGGGCGGCAAGGACAGCTAAGGGAATACCGCCGTGGGAGGCTGCTAATGTCGTGAGCAACCCATCGCCAACCAACAAGGCCGGGCGGCAATCCTCCAGCAAACTGGTGATTTCGGTAGCCGACAAGCGCCAGTTTAAGGGCACATAGAGCGCCCCAAGCCGGGCACAGGCGTGATGGAGGATCGGTAACCAGGCGTCATTCTTCGCCAGGGCGGCAACGCGGTCCCCTGCGCGGATCCCCTGCGCGGTCAAGGCGGCCGCCCATTGGCCAACGGCCCGGTTCAGCGCCGCATACGTCCAGCTTTGCCCGCGCGTAAGATCTTCTGCTGCAATCGCATCGGGCCGCAGACGCGCGTGCAGCCCAATCGCATCAACCGCCCCAACCATCGATTAGGACTTTTGCTTGGAGAGATCGTAAGACCCAAGCCCAGGCTTATAAGTCTTCTCGTCAATGAACTGGCGGATCCCTTCCTTACGCCCCTCATTATCGTAGGAATTCGCGGCCTCTTGGGCACGAACCAAATAATCTTCGGCGTTTTCGTAGGTCATTTCACCGACACGGCGCACCGCATCTTTCGTGGCCTTCAAGGCGACCGGATTCTTGGCTATTAAGATATTGGCGACCGCCGTAACCCGCTCTTTGAGGTCGGCCAAGGGAACGGCCTCATTCACCAGTTTCCAGGCGGCGGCCTTCTTTCCGTCGATCATTTCGCCCGTGAGGGCATGGTACATGGCGTCACGCATCGTCAGCAAATCGACCACGACTTTCGTCGCCCCGCCGCCCGGAAGAATGCCCCAGTTGATTTCGGATAGGCCGAACTGGGCTTCTTCGGCAGCAAAGGCCAGATCGCACGCGAACAGGGGGCCGTAACCGCCGCCGAAGCACCAACCATTGACCATGGCAATCGTCGGCTTCTGATACCAACGCAGGCGACGCCACCAGCCGTAAGCATCGCGCTGGGCCGCGCGGGTGGCGGCAAGGCCTTTGGCTTCGGTCTCGCGGAAATATTCCTTGAGGTCCATACCGGCGGACCAGGACGAACCTTCACCCGAAAGTACCAGAACGCGCACATCGTCCCGATACTCAAGCTCGTCGAGCACTTCCATCATCCGGCGGTTCAGGGCCGGGTTCATGCAGTTTCGCTTCTCGGGGCGGTTGAAGCGCACCCACGCAATATTGTTTTCAACGTCGAAGGCAACCGGGCTGGTCATGGTGAACCGCTTTCTGAAGAAGAGGAGCTATAATTAGATCGGGTAATGGCCCGGCAGGGTTTCAACCGTGATCCAGCGCAGTTCGGTGAAAGCATCGATTCCGGCTTTACCGCCAAACCGGCCATACCCGCTGGCTTTGACGCCGCCGAACGGCATTTGCGCTTCGTCATGCACCGTGGGGCCATTGATGTGACACATGCCCGACTGAATGCGTTTGGCAACTTTAAGCCCGCGCGCGATGTTGCGGGTAAAAACGGCGGCGGTTAGGCCATATTCGGTATCATTGGCGACGCGAATAGCCTCCTCCTCGCCCGAGACCCGGACAATCGTTGTGACGGGGCCGAAGCTCTCGTCGGCATAAATTCGCATGTCGGGCGTCACGCCATCCAGCACGGCAGCCGACAAGAGCGTTCCAGCCGCCGGGGCGGCCAGATGCAGGGTTGCGCCTTTGGCGGTTGCGTCATCGATTAAGGCTTGAATACCGATCCCTGCGGCGGGGTCGATGATCGATCCCAGCGGCGTGGCACCGACGCGCGGATCCCCCGCCACCAGTGTTTTGGCCTTTTCAACGAATTTGGCGACAAACGCATCGGCAATGCTGGCATCAACGATAATGCGTTCGGTGGACATGCAAATCTGGCCCTGATTGAAGAAAGCGCCAAAAGCGGCGGCCTTCACGGCTTCGTCCAAATCAGCGTCATCCAACACCAAGAGCGGGGCCTTGCCGCCCAATTCCAGCAGAACCGGCTTTAGGTGGACCGCCGCGCGGGCAGCAATGACTTTGCCAACGCGGGTCGAGCCGGTGAAATTAATCCGGCGCACGGCGGGATGATCGATCAACGCCCCAACAATTTCGGCCGCATCCTCGGGGGCGTTGCTGAGGACATTCAGAACGCCGGGCGGCAGGCCTGCGTCGGCAAAAGCCTGCCCGATCAAGCTATGGGTGAGTGGGCAAAGCTCCGAGGCTTTCAAAATTGCGGTATTGCCACAGGCGAGCGCGGTTGCAATGGCCCGGACACCCAGAATAACCGGGGCGTTCCACGGGGCCATCCCCAGGATCACGCCGAGCGGTTGGCGCACCGCAAGCGCCATACAGCCGGGTTTATCGCTTGGGATGATCTCGCCATTGATTTGCGTGGTGAGCGAGGCAGCCTCGCGGATCATATTGGCGGCCAGGGTGACATTGAACATCGCCCAGCCCTTTGTTGCGCCGGTTTCGGACGCCATCGCGGCAACGAAGGCCTCGGCCCGGCCGACTAGGGCCTCAGCGGCTTTCAGGAGCAGCCCGCGGCGGGCGCTTGGCCCCATCTCCGACCAGGCGGGAAAAGCGGCTTCAGCGGCGGCCACGGCGCGCGCAACATCGGCAAGGCTCGCCGCAGCAGCTCGGCTGGCAATTTCGCCGGTGAGTGGATTGCGGCGCTCGAACTCGGCCCCGGTACTCGCCGGAACGGGGTGACCATTGATGAAAAGGGGAACGCTGACCGGAGCTGAGGTGCTCATCCTGTTTTCTCCCAAAACCAAGGCGCTCATTGATGGCGCGGCGTTTATCGTTATTTGTTATGTTATATAACCATTATGATTAATCAACATCTTTTTGGGAGATTGCCCCAGTTTGAGAAAGCTTGCGCGCCACGACGCACACCATGGGGAATTAAAAGCAGAAAGGCCCCCGCGCGCACTAAGGCGCGGGGGTTTTTGTCAAATATTGAACCGATACACTAAAATTTTAGTTGGACGCAGAAAGGCTCTGTTCGAGTTTATTCAGAATATCGTAGCAGGGTAAAACCTTGGCAACGCTCGCGTTTGGCTCGCGGCCTTCGCGGATGGCGGTGATAAACTCGCGGTCTTGAAGTTCGATTCCATTCATCGATACATCGACTTTGGATACATCGATCTTCTCTTCCTTACCATTCACCAAATCATCGTAGCGCGCGATGTAGGTGCCCTGGTCACAAATATAGCGGAAGAAAGTTCCGAGCGGCCCATCGTTATTGAAGGAGAGCGATAGGGTGCACAGCGCCCCGCCCTGGGCCTTCATCTGGATCGACATATCCATCGCAATGCCGAGCGTGGGGTGCGCGGGGCCTTGCAGGGCGTTGGCGGCGACCACGGTTTCGCCGGTTTGATACTGAAAGAGATCAACCGTATGGGCCGCATGGTGCCAGAGCAGATGATCGGTCCAGGAGCGCGGTTGCCCCAGGGCGTTCATATTGGTTCGGCGGAAGAAATAGGTCTGCACGTCCAACTGTTGCAGCGTCAATTCGCCCGCCAGAATGCGCTTATGGATCCATTGGTGCGACGGGTTGAAGCGGCGGGTATGGCCGACCATGCAGACAAGGCCGGTCTGTTTTTGCACCTCCGCCACGGCTTGCGCATCGGCCCAGGAATCGGCGAGGGGAATTTCCACCATCACATGCTTGCCCGCCGCAAGGCACTGTTGGGCTTGCGCCGCATGCATCTGGGTTGGGGTGCAGAGAATGGCGGCATCGATGCCGGGCAGCGCCAAGGCCTCGTCGAGGGTTTCGAGGGCGTGGGGCACGCCATATTTCTGCGCCGTCTCTTGCGTCGCGGCGGGCTCGCGGCCCACCAGGGCCACCACATCAACGCCATCAATCAGCTTCAGCGCGTCCAAATGCTTCTGGCCAAAGGCCCCCGGCCCGGCAAGGATGAGTTTCATCATATCCCTCTTACTATGGCGGTTTAGGCCGGATTTTTTAGAATGAGATGCCCAACGGCGGTGTTCGACGCGGGCACATGGTAGAAGCGGTGCAGCTCTTCGACCGTTTCGGCCAAAGCGCCGCGCATGATGAGCCACATGACAAGCTCGATGCCTTCCGACCCGGCTTCGCGGATATACTCGGCGTGCGGGATGCGCGCGGCGGCCTCGGGGTCGTTCACGAGGAGATCGAGAAAGCGATTATCGAACTCGGCATTGATCAGCCCGGCGCGCGGCCCCTGCAACTGGTGGCTCATGCCGCCCGTGCCCCAGATCTGCACGTTCAGATCTTCGTCGAAGCTCTCAATTGCGGTGCGAATGGCTTTGCCCAGCGCATAGCAGCGCGCGCCGGACGGCGGCGGATATTGCACCACATTGACGGCGAAAGGGATCACCCGGCACGGCCAAGCCTGGGGCTGTCCGAACATGAGGGACAGCGGTACGGTAAGCCCGTGATCCACATCCATCTTATTAATAATGGTCAGATCGAAGTCGCTCTGGATCACCGATTGGGCGATGTGCCAGGCAAGATCGGCATGGCCCTGAACGGTTGGCACCGGGCGCGGCCCCCAGCCTTCGTCGGCAGGTTTGAAGCTATCGGCGCAACCGATAGCAAAGGTCGGGATCATCTCCAGGCTGAAAGCGCTGGCGTGGTCGTTATAAACGAGGAAGACCACATCGGGCTTTTCCTCGGCAATCCAGCGTTTAGAAAAATCGTAACCGCTGAATACTTTAGCCCAGTAAGGCTCGGCGCTGCGGCCATTGTCGAGCGCAGCCCCAATGGCCGGAATATGGGACGTGGTGACGCCGGCGGTGATTTTAGCCATGCTGCTTTTGCTCCAGCAGGTGATCGTTTTTCGGTGAACGCCCGCCCGCCAGCATCATCGCGGCATAATCTTCTTGGCTCATGCCGGTCATCCCGGCGGCGGCCTGCTGGAAGCTTTGGCCATCGGACGAGAAAATCTTAGCGAGGAAATAGATATTGCCGCCGAGCGCAATCATCCGATTAAAGTCGCGCGCCAGCACCGCCAGTTTCTGATCGTCGCTCATCGGCCATTCGTCCAGATAGGCGCGGTTATCGGCCTTGAAGCGGGCGCGATTGTCGGCCTTCATCAGCGACATGCAGAATTGATTGAGGTGATAGCCTTTGCGCGCCTGTTCGGCGTCGAAGATCACCGTACCGGGAATATCGGCATAGGGTTTTGTCGGGGGCATTAGGCGCGCTCCTCGGGCCAGTAGAGCCGCAGGGGGTTGGTGACGAGCAGCGCCTGCTGCAGGTCGGGGGTTGGGGCGATTTTGGGAATGATATCGACCAAATGCCCATCGTCGGGCATATGGGATTTCAGGTTCGGGTGCGGCCAATCGGTGCCCCACAGCACCCGGTCCGGGAAACTTTCGACCAAATGCCGGGCGAAGGGCACCACATCGGCATAGTCCGGCGGGCCGGACCGGCTGAGGCGCTCGGGGCAGGTGACTTTCGACCAAATGCGCGGGTTCTCGCGCATCAGTTTGACGAAGAGGCCAAACTCCGGCCCGTCGACGGGCTTGCTCACATCCGGGCGGCCCATGTGATCGACCACCACAATCGTCGGCAGGCTGGCGATGAAATCGTAAAGCTCGGGCAAATCCGGCGCTTCGAAATAGATCACCACGTGCCAGCCCAAGGGAGCGATGCGCCGGGCGATTTCCAGCAGCTCATCGGGCGGCGTGGTCTCGACCAAGCGCTTGACGAAGTTGAAGCGCACGCCCTTTACCCCGGCGGCATTCATCTCCAGCAATTCGCCGTCGGTCACACTGCGGCGGACGGTGGCGATGCCCTTGGCCGTACCGTTCGAGGCGCGCAGTGCATCGACCACCGCGCGATTATCGGCCCCGTGGCAGGTGGCCTGGACGATCACATTGCGGCTGAAGCCGAGATGATCGCGCAAGGCCCAGAGTTTTTCCTTCGGCGCGTCGCAGGGCGTATATTTCCGCTCCGGCGCGTAAGGAAAAACATCCCCCGGCCCGAAAACATGGCAATGGGCATCGACCGCGCCGGGGGGCAGGCGAAAACTGGGTTTGCTCGGGGCGGGATGAAAGGGCAGCCAATCGGCATCCATTGTGAAAGCGGCCATCGTCAGCGCCCCTGGTTTTTTAGAATGGCATCAAGACGCGGATAGACCCGGCGGGCATTGCCTTCGAACACCTGATGGCGTTGGGCTTCGGTCAGCGGCAGCGCATCGAGATAGCGCTTAGTATCGTCAAAATACTGCCCGGTTTCGGGATCGATCCCGCGCACCGCGCCGACCATTTCCGAGCCGAACAGAATATTCTCAAGATCGATCACCTTGAACAAAAGGTCGATGCCCGGTTGGTGATAAACACAGGTATCGAAGAAGACGTTCTTCATCACATGGTCGCGCAAATGCGGGCGCTTCATCATATCGGCAAGGCCGCGATACCGCCCCCAATGGTAGGGCACGGCCCCGCCGCCGTGCGGAATGACGAACCGAAGCGTCGGGAAATCGCGGAACAAATCGCCTTCGATGAACTGCATGAAGGCGGTCGTATCGGCGTTGATGTAATGGGCGCCGGTCGCATGGAAATTGCAGTTGCACGAGCCCGAGACATGGACCATCGCCGGAACGTCCAGCTCCACCATTTTTTCGTAGAGCGGATACCAGGATCGATCGGTCAGCGGTTTGGAGGTCCAGTGGCCGCCGGAGGGATCGGGGTTCAGGTTGCAGCCGACAAAGCCAAGCTCGGTTACGCAGCGCTCAAGCTCCGCCACCGAATTGGCAATCGGCGCGCCGGGCGACTGCGGCAATTGGCAAACGCCGACGAAATGCGCCGGATACAGATCGACGACCCGCTTAATCAGATCATTGCAGGCGCGCGTCCAGGCTTGGGACACCGCTTCGTCGCCCTCGTGATGCGCCATCGCCGAAGCGCGTGGCGAGAACAGCGTGAGATCGGCCCCGCGCTCGCGCAAAAGCCGCAACTGGTTCTGCTCGACACTCTCACGGATTTCATCGTCGCTGATCGTGGCCGGTTTGGGCGGCGGTTTCGACGGATCGGCAAAAGCGGCAAGCTGGGCCTCGCGGAAACTTTGGTGCGGGCCGGGGGCCGTGGTGTAATGGCCGTGGCAGTCGATAATTATCATTCGGCAGCATCTTTCAGCCCGAACGCCGCATCGGCGCGGATAGCATCGAGCATATCCAACAGGGTTTCGGCCTTATCGGCGTGGGAAAATTGGGGGGCCCAAGCGTGACGCAAAGCACTCGCCGCGCTCATCCAGGCGGGGCCACCCGCTTCGGTGACGGTGCGCGCGACCTCCTGCATTTCCTCCGCCCGGCGGCGGCCATGAACGAGCGAGCGGGAAATCATATAGCGCGCGAGCTTTGGCCAATCCGGCCCCGGCAGCAGATCCCCCAGCGACGCAAGAACGGTCGGCTCGACCCCATAATGACGGGCCGCCAGCAGGGATTCGGTGAGCAGCGCCTCAATGCCCTTAATCATCACACTTCGGCACATTTTGGCAGCGGAGGTTTGCCCGAGGGTCTCAGAGAAAAACGCCACCCCCGAAAAGCCGAGCGCGGCCAACTCCGGCAAGGCCGCCTGTGCAGCGGGGCCGCCCAATAGGATGGGCGAGCCGAGGCGCTTCGGCGGGAAGGGCGACATCACCGCCCCTTCCACATAGACCCCGCCGCGCGCCGCAATCGCCTGCGCCGCCGCCGCCTTCTGCCCTGGGGAGGCCGAGTTGAGGTCGAGATAGCGCGCGCCGGGGGCAATCCCTGCGGCAACCGCTTCCGCCGCCGCCAAGGTTTGCGCCGCCGTAACCGCCGAGACAATGAGATCGGCCCCGGCGACCGCATCCGCCGCCGACGCGGGCAGCGCTATGGCGCGCACCGTGGCAGCTTTCCGCGGGATCGCGGCGGGATCGGCGAACTGCGTATCCCAAACCGTTAGCATGGCCCGGTCTTTCAGATCATCGGCCAGAATCTGGCCGACTTCGCCAAAGCCAATTAGCGCAATCCGGATCATGGCGCGGTCTCCCAGAGCGACGCGGGCACGAAAACCATCCCCTGCATCAACTTGCGCGCCGTGCGTAACAGGGCCGAGCGGGTCACGCGCACGTCGGGTTTCAGCGGATCACCCGACACCTGCGCGACCATATCGACCGAGAAAAAGCCGGTAGGGTGTTCGATATCGAGCACAAGACCCGCTTCCGCCGAAATCGGCCCGGCGATTTCGGCCGCAATCGACCCCGGAATAACGCAGGCGGTCGCAACGCTCACCGCCCCCAACACGCCAATCGCCTCATGCACCCGGTGCGGAATGAAACTGCGCGTCGTCAGCACCCCACCGTTTTGCGCCGGGGCAACGAGCGTCATTTTCGGCACGGTTTTTTTGGCCACATCGCCAAGGTTCATCCGCGGGCCGAGTTTCAGGCGCAAGGCTTCGATGCGGGTTTTGAGCGCGCTATCGGCCTCCAGAACCTCCGGCGCTTCGGTGCCCAACAGACCAAAATCCGCCGCCCGCAGCAGCACAATCGGCATGCCATTGTCGATGCAGGTGACGTCCACGCCATCCACCCTATCGCGCACCGCGCCCGTCGGCAGCAGCGCGCCGCAGGAAGAGCCCGCAACATCGAGAAATTCAAGCGGGATCGGCGCGGCGGTGCCCGGCACCCCATCGATCCGCGCCCCCCCGTCATAGGTAACCTGCCCGCCCGGCGTTGGCACCAGGGCGGTCGCAAAACTCGCGCTATTGACCATCTGAATCCGGACGGGCGTGACATCGCCCGCAACCGGCACCCACCCGGCCTCAATCGCCCAAGGGCCAACCCCCGCCAGGATATTGCCGCAGTTCTGGCTGTCGCTCACCTCGGCCCGATCCACCGCGACCTGAAGAAAGAGATAATCCACATCCGCATCGGGATGGTCCGACCGGCTCAGCACCGCGACCTTACTGGTTAGGGAATGCGCGCCGCCCATGCCATCGATCTGGCGCACGTCGGGCGATCCCATCGCCGCCAATAAAATCTGATTGCGCACCGCAGGGTCGGCAGGCAAATCGGCGGCGTCGAAATAGAGCCCTTTCGAGGTGCCGCCGCGCATCACTGTGCAGGGAATGGCTGTTAGCATTCCGTCGCCTCCTGGTCGCGCGCCGACCGATACACGAGCCCTTTTTCGGCCAAACGCGGACGCATGGCGTAAATGTCCAGCCCAAGCTCGCCCGCCGCCAGTCGCGCGCGGGTTTGCGCCTCCTTCGCTTCGCGCGCTAAGCATTTTTCCAGCACGCTTTCGGCGGAAAGGCGGGTCACGACAACAACCCCATCATCATCGGCGACGATCAAATCGCCCGGATTGACCAAAACCCCGGCGCAGACCATTGGCAGGTTCACATCGCCCAAAGTTTCCTTCACCGTACCTTGGGCAAAAATCGCTTTCGACCAGACCGGGAATTTCATCTCGGTCAGCGTCGCCGTGTCGCGCACGCCCGCCGCCATAATCAGCCCGCGCACGCCGCGCGATTGAAGGGAAACGGCCAGAAGATCGCCAAAATATCCGTCCTCGCAGGGGCTAGTTGGCGTCACCACCAGAATATCGCCGGGTTGGCATTGTTCGACTGCCACATGGATCGTCCAATTATCCCCCGGCGCCACCGTGCACGTCACGGCACTCCCGGCAATATGGGCGGGACGATAGATCGGGCGGAGTCTGGCGTGCATCAGCCCTACCCGGCCTTGCGCCTCGTGAACGGTGGCAACACCGAACGACTGAAAACGATCCACGAGCGGCAGCGCCACACGCGGGCAATCGGTGATAACGGTGGGCATAAGCGTCCGCTCCCTCAATCATTCTCGAAGCGTTGCTTCGTCTTTCTTACGTTAACTTCAACGCCAAACGATCCTTCGACGCGACTCACTTCCCTGCCCTATGGTAGAAATTTTTGTTAGAGCGATGACGGATGGAGAGGGTTCTGTGGATCTAGCAGGGTTCCCAAAGCTAAGAACTTTGCGCGCGGTTGCTGCGGTTGCAAAGTTGGGCAGCACGAGCCATGCCGCCGCCGTGATGCACCTCACCCAGCCCGCCATTAGCCAGGCAATCCGCCGCTTGGAGGCTATGGTGGGGGAGCCTCTCTTTACCCGTGTGCCCACGGGGCTCTATCCGACCGACCTTGGCGCGGGGTTTGCTGACCGGATCAACCGCGCCTTTGCCCATCTAGTTGCCGCCGAACGAGAATTAGGTCCGATTGGAAAAAACGGCTCGGGGCTCACCACGCTTGTAACGATCGTTCATCTCCGCGCGGTGATTCTGACGGTCGAAACCGGTAGCCTAACGCTAGCGGCCGAACGGCTTTCCGTCTCGCAGCCCAGTGTGAACCGCGCCATCCGGGACCTTGAAACCTTGTGGGGCACTCCGCTGTTCGAGCGTACCCCGCGCGGTATGGAGCCGAGCCGCGACGCCATTAACCTTGCCCGTTACGCGGGCCTCGTCCTCGCCGAGCTTCAACAAGCGGTTCAGGAACTCCGTGAGGGGCGCGGGGTTATGGATGGATCGATTGCCATCGGTTGCCTGCCGCTCGCCCGAGCACAAATCTTGCCGCGCGCCGTTCTTGCCGTTTTGCAGGACTATCCAGACGCCCGTATCCGTATCGTCGATGGTCCCTATAACGAACTGTTGCATGAGCTGCGGCGGGGGAACCTTGATCTCATCCTTGGCGCGCTGCGCCTGCCGCCACCCACACCCGATATTGTTCAGGAAGCCCTGTTCAGCGAGCCCCTCGCTATTATCGTTCGGCGCGACCATCCGATTGCGACCCTGCCCCACCCCACGCCCGAAGCCCTGGCGCGGCTCGACTGGATCGTTGCGGCACCCGGTGCGCCCGCCCGCCAGCAGTTTGAGCGCCTCTTTACGCATGCCGGGCTTCCTATTCCGACGCGCCTTATCGAATGCGGTTCATTAATTGCGACCCGCGCGCTGGTTTTAGGGAGCGACCGGGCCGTGTTGCTGTCGGAACGCCAAGTAGGGCATGAAATAGCAACACAGCATTTGATCGCCCTCCCCCTCCCCCTTAAGGGATCGGAACGACCGATCGGAACAACGACACGACTTGGGTGGAAGCCGACGCGACTACAGACCCTGTTTTTGCAGCGGTTACGTCAGAGCCTTTCAAAAACTTGATGGGTCGATTGGCCCCCCTGCCCTTTCGTTTACGGGCTTTCGGTAGTTACCGCGAAAGGCCCGAACTGAAAAGCGCAGCGGGTGCTCCGTGCCAGAGTTGATTGCATGGCGCTATCTGTGACGCAAAGCCCCTGTTCAGCCGCGCGGGAATTCGGCGATCTGTACTGGAAAACTGCCTGTCACCTCCGTGAGTGCGCCCTAGGTCATGTTGACAAACTCCGCACCCACAATCTTGCGGCGATGATGTGAATGAAGCCGAGGTAACTTACGGCTGTTTTGTCGTAGCGTGTTGCCAGGCGGCGCGCGC
>NZ_JBILQX010000263.1:0-3691 GCF_044372965.1 Elstera sp.
TGATCGTGCGCCAAACCACCCGCCACCCGGCGCACGGGCTGATCGCCGAGGCCGATTACTGGGTGTGGCAAGATCCCCCCGGAAAGATAGACGGATGATGACCGAACCGACCGATCTGATGCAGGGGTTCGACCCGGCGTTCCGCGATCCTGCCCACTATATTCTCGATATAACGCAGCGGATTTGGGAAGGGCGCGGCCTGCCGTTGATCCGCGATTGGTATGCTGCCGACTGCCCGGTCCGCACGCCACTGTCGGAAACCCGCGACGTTGACACCGTGATCACCGGCACAGCGGCAACCTTGGCCGCATTCCCGGATCGGGAGCTTTTGGCCGAAGATATAATCCTCGCGCCTCGGTCGCCCGGCTTTTACTCCTCGCACCGAATTTTCTCGCCGATGACACACCTTGGCCCCGGTAGCTTCGGCCCGCCGACAGGACGCGCAGTAAAGGTTCGCACGATTGCAGACTGCCTGTGCCGGGATAACCGCATTGTCGAAGAATGGTTGGTGCGCGACCAAGGCGCAATCGCCCGGCAAGTGGGGCTTGATCTGCTGAGCCTCGCCTTGAACTTCCTCCGCCCCGGCCCCGATGGCGGTTCGCCCGGCCCCAACGCGCTGATTGCCCGCTGGACCGAGCCGGGCGAGCCGATCCAGTTCGGCGATACCGCCGCGCTCGCGCCCCTCTTAGAAGCGCTCACCCGTCTGTGGCAGGAAGGGGATTTCCAGCAGATCACCCGCCTCTACGACCGCGCCGCCAGCGTTTGCGCGCCGGGCGGGGAAGAGTGGGTTGGCTATCGGGCGGTCGAGGCCGGTTGGTTCGGCTGGCTCGCAGCGTTGCCGCTGGGGCGCTTCCGGTTGCATCACCTGATCTGCCGCACCGATCCCGGTCAGCCCGTGCGGGCGGCGCTGCGCTGGTCCTATCACGCCACCCACAGCGGCGGTGGCCAGTTCGGCCCGGCAAGCCACCGCCCGATTGTGCTGCTCGGCCTCACCCACTGGGAGGTGATCGACGGGCGGGTGCGCCGGGACTGGACGCTGATCGACGAGCTTTCGGTTTACGCTCAAATTTTAGCGCCCAAGAGCGCAGGTTAAGGAGGTGCCTATGCTGCGCGATCTTGAGTCCCCCAACCTCTCGCCCGCCGCGATGGCGCAACGCTTGGTGCGCTACGCCGATCTCGTGCCCTGCCGCAATGCCTTCGTCGATACCCGCACCCCCGGTTCTGATCGGAAGGAGAATTTTACCATCATCGGGCCGGGTGTGGCAGAAAACCCCGATCAATTCGTTCATATCCGCGAGCCGCACGGCTTTAACATCGGCGGGGCGCGGCAGCCGGAAAACTGCATCAACTCGCAGCATAGCCACGAAACCGCCGAGGTTTTCGTCGTTCACACCGGGCGCTGGCGGCTGATTTTCGGCCCTAATCGCGAGGATGGCACGCTCGAAATCGGCCCTGGCGACGTGGTGTCGGTGCCCACCCGCATGTTTCGCGGTTTCGAGAAGATCGACGCGGGCACGGGGTTTCTCTGGGTCGTGCTGGGGGGGGATGATCCGGGCCGGGTGCGCTGGGCGCCCGAGGTGTTCCACATGGCCGAGCGCTACGGGCTGAAGCTGCTGAAATCCGGCCTTTTGTTCGACACCACGCAAGGCGCGGCCCCGCCCCCCGATACGGAGTTGGAAACTCCACCCAATCCCGAAGAAGTAGCCGCCTTGCCAACGCCGCCGCGCGCGCGGTTGCTGGAGTGCTACCTTCCCGCTACCGCCGTTCAGCCGAACCCCGCCTCGGCCCTGACCAGCGACGGCGTGCGCGAAAGCGCGGTGATTGGGCCGCAGGCGAGCGATGACGGGTTTGCGCCGGGGCCAATCCTTGGCTGGTGGCACCACGGCTTCACGCTGCGGCGGCTGGACCTAACCCTTGGCGGCGCAACCCCGTGGCATCGCCGGGCGGAAGCCGAGGTTCTGTTTGTCCAAACAGGAAGCCTTTCGGTGGATTGGCCGGAGGGCACGCTAACGCTGGGGCCGGGCGATACCCTAACCCTACCGATTGGTCTCGCGCGGCAGTTTTCAGCCCCGACCGAGGCGACGCAAGTGTTCATCGTGCGCGGCGGCGAGGCCCCGGCAGCCTTTGAGTGGATTGCGGGATGAGTGAACGGGAACCGCTGCTCCTGCTCCCCGGCCAACTTTGCACGGCGGATATTTGGGCCCCGCAGCGCGGTAGGCTCGACCGGGTGGCCGACTGCCGCGTCGGCGATCTTACCCAGAATGAAACGGTGGAGGCGCTCGCCGAGCGGTTGCTCACGACGCTGCCTTGGCCGCATTTTTCCGTCGCCGGGCACTCGATGGGCGGGATTGTCGCGATGGAAATGCTGCGCCAAGCCCCCCACCGTATCCACCGCCTCGCGCTCATCGCCACCAACCACCGCGCCGAAACCCCGGAGCGGCAGGCGTTGCGCGTGCCGCAGATCAACGAGGCGCGGGATATCGGCATCGGGGCCTATGCTGAGCGCATTCTCGTACCGCTTTATGGAGCTAAAGACCGCCCCCTTGCAGCCGCCGATGCCAGTTTAATCGTGTCAATGGCCGAAAGCCTGGGCCATGCCGTGTTCCGCCGCCAATCCCTAGCCCTGCGCGACCGTCCCGACCAAACCGATACGCTCGCCGCCTTCGTCGGGCCGGTGCTGCTGCTGTGCGGTTCGGCAGATCAACTCTGCCCGATTAGCCGCCACACCGATATGGCGCAACTGCTTCCCCAAGCCACCTTGCGCGTCATCCTCGGCGCGGGGCACCTGCCGAGCTTGGAAGCGCCCGATGCGGTCACCGACGCGCTGATTACCTGGCTCGCCCAGCCGATAGCCCCCCGTCTAGGAGATAGCGATGATCCCGCCTGATCTGCTCGCCCGCCTGCGCGCAACCGACACCCCCACCGTGTGCAATGCGCTGGAACTGCTGCTCGGCGGACGGCGGGCGACAGGCTTCACCCGGTTTCCCGTCGTCGCCGCCGATCCTGGGTTGCCGTCGATGGTCGGCTATGCCCGCTGCGTGAAAATTCGCGCAGCCTCCCCGCCCACCGAGCCGCCCGAAATGGTGCTGACGCGGCGGATGGCCTATTATGAGTATGTCGCGGGCGGCCCCGCCCCGTCGCTCGTCGTGATCGAAGATACCGACTGGCCGCACTGCGTCGGCGCGTTTTGGGGCGAGCTGCATGTCGCGGTTCATAAGGGCCTGGGTCTCGCGGGCACCTTGACCAACGGGCTCTTGCGCGATCTTGGCCAGTTGGACCCCGGCTATCAGGTGATCGCCGGTGCAATCGGCCCCAGCCATGCCTTCGTTCATGTCACCGATCTTGACGTGCCGGTAACCGTTCTCGGCCTGTCTATTGCCCCCGGCGATCTGGTCCATGCCGACCGGCACGGCGCGACGATCATTCCCGAAGCGGTTTTGGATGGGTTGGCTGCCGCCATCGACACCGTCATCGCCAAAGAAAAAATCATCCTCGACGTCGCCCGCGCCCCCGGCTTCACCGTGGAGGTACTGAAAGAGGCGTGGGGCCGGATGCTGAAGGCGTAAAGCCTTACGGTGTAGAGGTACGGGCCGCGCGGGGAAGCGGTTGATCGAACACCGAAAACGCCTCCCACAGCGCTTCCCCCGCCGCGAGATTATCGGCCACCTGTTGCTTCCGCCGCAAGGTAACG
>NZ_JBILQX010000071.1:0-16076 GCF_044372965.1 Elstera sp.
CGCTTGACCCTTAGCGAAGCCAAGGGCCTGCCGACGGACGATCCCGCCGTTCAGGCCCATATCGCCCGGCTTGTCGCCGCTGACGCGCTCGTCGTCGTTCACCCCAATTGGTGGGGCGGCCCGCCCGCCCTGCTGAAAGGCTGGATCGATCGGGTTTTTGCCCCCGGCGCGGCCTATGATTTCGAGAAAAAGATCGACGAAGGCGGCTTACCAATCCCGCTGCTGCGCACCCGCGCCGCCCTGATCGTCAATACCAGCAATACCGCCGCGGACCGCGAGCAGGACGTCTTCGGCGACCCTCTGGAGCGCATGTGGCGCGACTGCCTCCTCTCCTACTGCGGTGTTCGACGGACCGACCGTTGGGTTTTGCGCATTATCGCCAATAGCACGCCCGAACAGCGCGCCCTCTGGCTGGAGGAAGCAGAGAACCGGGCCGGGCGGCTGATTGAAACGCTCTAACCCCACCCACGAGAAAGCCATATTTCTCAGGATCACAAATCATCTTGCTTTAAGCCGTGTCATACCGCAGCTTGATTTGGTTGCGTAACGATTGGCGGCGAGTGCGACCAGAATGGCCGAGGCACGGGAACCGATGAAAACCGCGATGGCGCTCGATATGTGGCGCCTGACGACGGTGGAAGGCGTGCGGCGCGAGTCGCCGGACCTCACCGCGCGGCAAATGGCGGTGATGCTCACCGTTTACCTTACCCCTGCCCCCCATACGGTGCGGGGGCTCGCTGCCGAACTCAATATCTCCAAACCCGCCATTACCCGCGCCCTCGACCGGCTCTCGCAACTGGGCCTTGCCAAACGCAAGGTGGACCAGACCGACCGCCGCTCCATTCTGGTTCAGCGCACGGTGAAGGGCTCGGTCTATCTCACCGAGTTCGGCGAGATTGTGACCAATACCCTTCGCACGCTGCAACTCGGCGGGGACTAACCGCTAAACCGCCCGGATCCGCGCAATAAACCGATCCACCTCGTTCATCAGATGCGAGCTTTCGCGGGTGAGGCCCGAGGTTGCGTTGAGCACCTGCGCCGCGCTAGACCCGGCCTGCCCCGCCGCTTGGGAGACGCCTGCAATGGTACGGCTAACGTCTTCGGTGGAACGGGCGGCTTCTTGCACGTTCCGGGTAATTTCCCGCGTTGCCGCCGACTGCTGTTCAACGGCAGCCGCGATGCCGCTGGAAATATCGTTGATGCGCAGAATGGTAGCGGCAATGCCTTGGATCGATTCCGCCGCGCCGCGCGTTGCGGTTTGAATGGCTTCAGCCTGCTCGGCAATATCCTCGGTCGCTTTGGAGGTTTGTGTTGCCAGCGATTTGATTTCGGAGGCAACCACGGCAAAGCCGCGCCCAGCATCCCCCGCCCGCGCCGCTTCAATGGTGGCGTTCAGGGCAAGAAGATTTGTTTGTGCCGCGATCTCATTAATGAGATGAACGACATCATTAATCCGCTGTGCGGCCGACACCATGCTCGTCACCGATTCAGTCGTGCGGTGCGCGTCATGGGCGGCGGAACTGGCGATGGCGGCCGATTGCGTCACCTGACGGCCAATCTCGCCAATCGAGGCCGCCAGTTCTTCGGAGGCAGAGGCCACCGTTTGCACCGAATGGGCCGCTTGATCGGTGGCTGAACTTACCATCTGCGATTGACGCGAGGTTTGTTCGGACAGGGCCGCCATTTCCCGCGCGGTGCCATTCAGCCCGTCGGCAGCACTTCCCACGGTGCGGCAGACGCCACGCACCGAACTTTCGAAACCATCGGCGAGTTCGGTCAACAGGCGGCGCTTTTCGGCCTCGGCCTTGCTGGCGGTTTCGAGCTTTTCAGCATCCATCCGCTGAATTCGGATGATATTCTCGCGGAAAATCTCAGCAGCGCGCAGCACATCGCCGATTTCATCGCGGCGACGCACCATCGGGATGGCGGTATTCACGTCGCCCGCAGCCAAGCCACGCAGGGCGGCAATCGCGGCGCGCAACGGATTGCCGATGCCAAAACGCGCAATCACCAGCCCCTGAAAACAGCCAAACACGATACAGACGATGGTGATGACCAGCAGCCGATCCGACGCCGCAGGCGAGGCAGCAGCCTCGATCCCGACAAGCCCGACGATCAGCGTTAGCACCGCTTGAACAGCGATCAACGTCAGCTGTTTCCAAAACAGCCGGGTGTCCCCTAACAGGCTCATATTTGTTCCCTCCCCAGGGAGTCCTCTTTTTAAGGATTTATTAGGCAGAACTATTAATCAACTTTTACGGGCTGTCAATAACGTCATTCAGTTTACGTGAACGGAACCCAGAACCTTCTTGATTTATAAAGGGAATTCGATGTTGAAGGGTCGCAGAGCCTGTCCTATTGCGCGAAAAACACGCCATCGCGTAAGACAGGCCCCCCTATTAGTGATGCGCGCGCAGCGGGGCTGGCCGGGCGTTATACCGACCGGATTCGGTCAATAAACTGATCGACTTCCCGCATTAAACGGGCGGACTCATCGGTCAGTCCGGAGGTTGCCGATAATACCTCGGCCGCGCTCATTCCCGTTTGGCTGGCCGCTTTCGACATATCGACGAGGGTTAACCCCACCGCGCCCGTTGCCCGCGCCGCCTCCTGCACATTTCGCGCAATCTCGGTCGTTGCTGTCGATTGCTGATCGACCGCCTTGGCAATTCCGCCCGAAATATCGTTGATTTGCAGAATCGTATCCGTAATCCCAGCGATCGCGGTCGCGGTCGATCGCGTTGCCGCCTGAATCGCTTCGGCTTGTTCCGAAATCTCCTCGGTTGCTTTCGCAGTTTGCGCCGCCAGCGATTTAATTTCGGATGCAACAACGGCAAATCCTCGCCCCGCTTCCCCAGCGCGCGCAGCCTCGATCGTCGCATTCAAAGCAAGAAGATTGGTTTGGGCGGCGATTTCGTTAATAAGGTGGACGACCTCATTAATTTTCTGAGCCGCCGTCACCATTCCTTCGACTGAACCGGAGGTTTGCCGGGCATCCTGGGCAGCCACGCGGGCGATAGCGGCGGATTGTGCGACTTGCCGTCCAATTTCGGCAATCGAGGCCGACAATTCGTCCGAGGAGAGCGCAGCCGTCTCTACCGCCTGATTCGCCTGCTTGGTTGCGCTGATGACCGCAAAAGACTGCCCCGAGGTTTGCTCGGACATGCTGGCCATTTCCTGCGCGGTGCCTTTTAAACCGCCTGCGGCTTGGCCGACCGAATAGCACACGCCGCGCACAGATTTTTCGAAATCCAGGGCGAGATCGGCCAAAATGCGCCGCTTCTCGGCCTCAACCTCGCCCTTATGCGTTTCCTCCGTCAGGCGCTGATTTTCCGTGAGATTATGGCGGAAAATCTCGGCAACCCGCAGAATAGTACCAATTTCATCCTTTCGCTCGGTCATCGGAATCGCGGTTGCAAGATCGCCGCTGGCCAACAGGGCCAGAGCCGATGAGGCTTTGCGGAGCGGATTACCGATCCCGAAACGCGCAATGGTGGTTCCGATGATTGTCCCGACGAGCACAGACCCGGCCGTCACCCATAATAAAATTGTAGAACTAGACGATGATTCTACTAATACTACCCCCAGCACCCCAACCATCAAAGTGAGAAGCCCTTGAATGAAGATCATTGTGGCTTGCTTGGTAAACAGGCGGGCATCTGCAAGAAAGTTCATCTTTACGGTCTCCGGGCAGCTTAGGCAAAATAGAAACAGCTTGAATTTTTTTATTGTTCTGCGTTTGCCATGCGCGTTAGTGTGCTGACACATGCAAACGTGCTGCACATGCACAAATAATACAATTTTAACTGAATGCTAATTTGGAATGGCGCGGCGGGAGCGCGGGTGCGCGGCACGGTGAACGGCCATCAGCCGCGCAGCATCGACTTCGGTGTAACGCTGGGTTGTCGACAGCGAGGCGTGCCCCAGCAATTCCTGAATGGCCCGAAGTTCGCCCCCGGAGGCGAGAAGATGCGTCGCGAAACTATGGCGCAGCGCGTGGGGCGTCGCGGTATCGGGCAGGGCGAGCACCACCCGCAAGCGGCGAATCTGCCGCTGCACTACCCCCGGATTAAGTGGCCCGCCGCGCGCGCCGACGAACAATGGCCCCTCGGGGGGCAACGGGAACGGGCAGGCGGCGAGATAGGCGCGCACGGCGTCCGCAATGATCGGCAGAACCGGCACGATCCGCTCCTTGCCGCCCTTCCCACGCACCCGGAGAACATCCGACAGGGGGGCTTCGGCACGGGTCAAACCGAGGGCTTCGCCCAGGCGCAAGCCGCAGCCGTAAAGCAAGGTAATCAGCGCTAAATCCCGGTCGCCCAGCCAAGGCTCGCTGGCGATTTCGGCGATATGGTCGAGACTATCAGCCGCCTCGGCCTCGCTCAGCGCGCGCGGCGCGGTTTTGGGCAGGCGCGGCGTGCGAATGGCGCTCATCACCGGGTTTTGTACCAGCCCCAAGTGATCGAGCCGCCCGAACAGGCTGCGCAACGCTGAGAGCCCCCGCGCGAGCGACGCGCGCGAAATCCCGGCTTCGGTGCGGCGGGCGAGAAAGGCGCGAATATCGGTCGGCGTTAGGCTAGCAAGCCCGGACAGGGCCGGAATTTCGCCGCGATGCTCCGTGAGAAACAGCAGGAAGGCCGCCAAATCGCGCCCATAGCCATCGAGTGTGTGCTTAGAGGCGCGCTTTTCCGCTCCTAGCCACAACATCCAGCCGGTCAGCGCCTCCGCCAAATCGGGCGCGGCGGTGAAAGTAAGCCCAGCGGGCAACACGCGCGGTTACTCGTCGAGATCGAGCCAGGCGCGGGTAGTGATTTCCACCGTTTCGGCCAAAAAGCCGATGAGTTCCGTGCCCTGGCCCGGATGGAAAATCCCCGGTCGCCGTGCCCCCAAAGCCAGCAACGCGGCGGGCGCTTGGCTGGAGACGTGCAGGCGAATGAGCGCGTCCGAGCGCGCAAGGCCCGCCAGTTCCTCGCCATAAATCTCGGGCTCGCCGGAAATATCGGCGCGCAACACCACGGCTTCGCTGCCCAGGAGTTGATCGATCATACCAACGGGCAGAATCCGCACATTACTATTGGCTGCAACCGTGCCTTCGCCGCTGGCTTCGAGGCAGAAACCCACGGCGTCCACATCGAGCAGGCTAGCAAGCTCGTCGGTCAGCACCGTGATGAAATCTTCAAAACTGCGCGCGCCGATAAGGGCGATAATCGCCGCATGCACCCGGCCTTGGCTCACGAGATTATTGCGGCTAGTGGCAATCAGCTTGCGCTGATTAAGCTTCAGGCGGCTGATGTCCGAGCGCAGTTTTTGGACGATGAACTGCTGAAGATCAACAACCCCCTCGCCCATCGCGCGCACGGGCGGGATCAGAACCCCGGCAATATCGGGGTGCCGCACCAGAAAATCGGGATTGCGGCGCAGGTAGGTCAGCACCGCAGCATCGGTCAGCGCGTCGGCTTTCACCTTCGCCACCGCTTCCCCCTGCCGTCCGGTCTGATCCACGCTGCGCTCGTCCATTCCCTTGCTCCCGACCTAAAGGATCGATTGGCCCGTTGCGGCCCAATCTTTCAAGAAGGTCTCAAGGCCGCGCTCGGTCAGCGGGTGCTTGTAGAGCATCCACAGCAGCGAGGGCGGCAAGGTCGAAACATCGGCCCCCATCTTGGCGGCTTCGATGATATGGGTCGGATTGCGTACCGAGGCGACCAGCACTTCGGTGGTGAAATTCGGATAGGCCGAATAAATCTCGATGATTTCGGCAATCAGGCCCATGCCGTCGTGGCCGATATCATCCAAGCGCCCGACGAAGGGGGAAATGAAGGTCGCGCCCGCTTTGGCCGCCAGCAGCGCTTGCGCCGGGGAGAAGCAGAGGGTGACGTTGGTTTGAATGCCCTTATCCGACAAATGCTTGCAGGTCTTGAGCCCATCGACGGTCAGCGGCAGCTTGACGGTGACGTTCTTGGCGATGGCGGCGAGGTGCAGACCTTCCTTCAGCATCGTCTCGAAATCGGTCGCGGCCACTTCCGCCGAAACCGGGCCTTCGACGATTTCGCAGATTTCGGCGATAACATCCGTGAACTTACGGCCGGTTTTCGCTACCAAGGAGGGATTGGTAGTCACGCCGTCCACCAGCCCGGTGGGCACCAGGGCTTTAATTTCCGCAACGTCGGCCGTGTCGATAAAGAACTTCATCCTGATGCTTCTTCCCTTAGCCTTGGCGGACTGCCCGCCCGAAGTTTTCGCCCCAGGCCCCGCCTGGGATGTATCACAGCGCGACTTTAGCCGATGACCCGCCGTCCCGCTAGGCCCGAGGCGCAGGATCGGCCCGCATCGCTCCTAATCGATCCCCCTGAACCGCGCCGGGTTTCGGTGCTGCTGCCGCTCCCCTTGGGCGAGTTGTACGATTATGCCGTGCCGGAGGGGGAGGGTATGCCCGCCCCCGGTACCATCTGCACGGTGCCACTCGGCAGCCGGTTTCTGCCGGGCGTGGTTTGGGACCGACCCGACGGGGGAGAGGTAATCGCCGCGCGCCGCCTGAAACCAATCGGCCCAGCCTACCCGGTGCCGCCGATGACCGAACCCTTGCGCAAGCTCATCGATTGGGTCGCCGCCTATACGCTGAGCCCCCCCGGCGCGGTCCTACGCATGGGCCTCAGCGTGCCCGACGCGCTCGACGCGCCGGAGCCGACGAAGCTGGTGCGCCTCACGCGCATCGGCGGCGACGGTGCCTTGACGGCGGCCCGCAAGCAGGTTCTCACCGTGCTTGAGGAAGAGGCGGCGATGACGCCCGCCGACCTCGCCCGCGCTGGCGGGGTTAGCCCTGCGGTGATTACCGGGCTGCTGCGCACGGGCTGGCTTGAGAGCGTCAGCGTTGCCCCGGAGCTTACCCCGCCGCCACCCTATCGCTGGCGCGGTGCGGATTTTTCCGACGATCAGCAGGCCGCCGCCGATTCCCTCTGCACTCAGGTGCGAACGAGCGGTTTCGCCGTCACGCTGCTCGATGGCGTGACCGGCTCGGGCAAAACGGAAGTCTATTTCGCCGCTATCGCTGCCGCCTTGGCCGACGGTAAACAGGTGCTGGTCCTGCTGCCGGAAATCGCCCTCTCGACGCAGTGGCTGGAGCGGTTCCGCAGTCGCTTCGGGGCCGACCCTTTGGTGTGGCACTCGCATCTCACGCCAGCCTCGCGGCGCAAAAGCTGGCGGCGCATCGCTTTGGGGCAGGCCCCGGTGGTCGTCGGCGCGCGCTCGGCCTTGTTTTTGCCGCTGGATCATCTCGGCCTGATCGTCGTCGATGAGGAACATGAGGCGAGCTTCAAGCAGGAGGAGGGCGTGCTCTATAACGCTCGCGATATGGCGGTGGTCCGCGCCCGGCTGGAAGGGGTGCCGATCCTGCTCGCCTCGGCCACCCCCTCGCTCGAAAGCTTGGCGAATGTTGAAGCCGGGCGCTTCCATTGCACGCGCCTGCCCGAGCGCCACGGCGTTGCGGAAATGCCGGAGATCGCCGCTATCGATCTGCGCCGCAGCCCGCCCCCGCGCGGGGCGTTTCTGTCGATCCCCCTGCGCGATGCGATTGCCGAAACCCTGGGGCGCGGCGAGCAGGCGATGCTGTTTCTCAACCGCCGGGGCTATGCGCCGCTCACCCTGTGCCGCACCTGCGGTTACCGCTTTGAGTGCCCGAACTGTTCGGCCTGGCTGGTGGAGCATCGCGGGCGCGGGCGGCTGCTGTGCCACCATTGCGGCCATACCCAACCCGTGCCGCCCGCCTGCCCATCGTGCGGGACCGAAGACGCGCTGGTCGCCTGCGGCCCCGGTGTGGAGCGCGTGGCGGAGGAGGCGGCGGCGCTGTTCCCCGACGCGCGCCTTGCGGTGATGGCGTCGGACGTGCTCGGGTCGGCCAAGGCGATGCATGATCTGATTACCGAGGTGCAAGAGCGGCGGATCGATCTGCTGGTCGGCACACAAATGATGGCCAAGGGCCACCATTTCCCCCATCTCACCCTCGTTGGGATCGTCGATGCCGATTTAGGCCTTGCAGGCGGCGATTTGCGCGCGGGCGAGCGGACGTTTCAAGTGCTCCACCAAGTCGCGGGCCGGGCCGGGCGCGCGGAGCATCCGGGGCGGGTGCTGATGCAGACGCTCCAGCCGGAGCATCCGGTGATCGCCGCCCTCCTAGCGGGCGACCGCGACCGTTTCATCGCCGCCGAAATGGACGACCGCCGCACCCACACGATGCCCCCCTATGGGCGGCTCGCCGCAATCATTCTCTCCGCCCCCAGCCCCGAAATGGCCGAACAGGCCGCCCGCCGCCTGAGCCGGGCCGCACCGCACGCGCCAGACGTGACCATCCTCGGCCCCGCCCCCGCGCCGCTGTTCATGCTGCGCGGCCTCTACCGCTGGCGCTTCTTGATTAAAACCCCGCGCGAGAAACTGGCTCAGGGCTTAATCCGCGACTGGATCAGCCGGGTCGAATTGCCGAAGCCGGTGAAACTGGTGGTGGATATTGACCCGTATAATTTCCTATGAGGGGCGCTGCTGCCACTCCTGCATCTGCGCGAGGCTCATCGTGCTGCCGCCGCACACGATCATCAGAATAGTGCTAAACGGCGCAAGCACTTCCGCCGCGCCATACGCGAGCGCAAGGCTCGCCCCGCAAGCGGGTTCGACCAGAACCCGATGATCGTCGAGAAAGCGGGCGCAGGCCTCTAAAGCCTCGGCATCGGACACTTGGACGGGCAAAATCGGATGCTGCGCCAAGAGGTCAAACGCCCGCGCGCAGATTTGTTTCGCGCCGAGCGAGGTGGCAATCGTCGTGATCGCGTCCAAGGTCACGCGCTCGCCCGCTACCGCCGCCGCGCCAAGGGACGCCGCCCCGTGAGTCTCGACCGCCACCACCGGCACACCGCCCCAACCGTTCCGCTGCAAGCCCTCAACGACCCCGGACAAAAGCCCGCCACCGCCGACCGAGAGAGCGACCGCATCGGGGCGCGCGCCGCTTTCCGCAACCTCATCGATCATGCTGGCGTGGCCTTCCCACAGCAACGGATTATCGAACGGGTGAATGAAGGCGTCCGCCGCCCCGATCATCGATTGCGCGCGCTCATTGGCCTCCTGCCACGAGGCACCCTGGACGATGACCTCTGCCCCCTCCAAATCGAGAAGCTGACGCGCGCGCAGGGGTGTAGTCTCCGGCACGACCACCGTCACCGGAACCGCCAGCGCCCGCCCGGCATAGGCCACCGCGAGCCCGGCATTCCCGCCCGACGACGCGATAAACCGCTGCGCCCCGCGCGCCTTATAAGTTTCGCAGGCATGGCCGATACCGCGCAGCTTGAACGAACCGGACGGTTGCAGGGCTTCCATTTTCAAAACAATCGACCGGCCCGCCGCGCGGCTAAGCGCGGAAGAGGGGAGAAGCGGGGTTTTTATATGCAGCGGCATGGGGTCTCGCGTTTAGGGGGTGCGCTTCTGCGCCAGCCGCCGGGTCAACAATTCCCGCACCTGGGCGGAAACATCCATCGCCGGGTGCAGAAGGGTCAACACTTGAACCTGATCGGAGGGTTGATCGTAGCGGTAGACGATCAAGTGACTACCGACCGAATAGGCCAGATAGGGCGGCGGCAGATCGGCGCGATAGCGGCCAAGCTCGGGGTTTTCCGCGAGCAGATCGAAGGCGCGGAAAATATCGCGGATATAACGTTCGGCCCGCGCATCGCCCCAGGAAAGCGCCGAATATTCTTCGATCTCATCCAGGACACGGTCGATGTGCTGGGAGAATGAAATCCGCGCCATTCTTAGGAGGCTATCCGCTGACGACGCGCACGGCCCCGTGCCAGAACCTCATCGGCGGTAATCTCAACCGTATCGCCTTCGTCCAACTGCTGCGCACAGAGGGCGAGATACTCCCACAGCAGCTTGCGCTCGTCCTCCGACTGGCGCTTTTGATCTTCCCGGATCAAATGCCGCACATATTCGCTGGCCGAGTAATTGCCGCGCGTGGCTTGGGTTTCGATATACTCCCGCATCGCCTCGGGCATCGAGATATTCAGGGTGCTCATCGGGCGCTCTCCTTCCGCTGTTCACGATGAAAGATCGGCCAAGCTATGTCAAATTTTGGCGAGGTTGCGGGAGAATCCACCCCAATCGCGTCATACATGCTGGAGTCGCCCCCAGGACGCCGATAGAGTAGGCCGCTGATCCAGAAGGGAGACGGACCGATGCGAGCGTTAGGAATTATCACCGGGGGCCTCGTGCTCGGCCTGTCCACCGGCTTTGCCTTCGGCTTCAACTGGGTAGGGGTCGAGACTCTGGAAGCCCAGCCGCGCCCCGCCGTGCGGATGCAGCCCGCCGCCGTGATCGTGCCGATGAAACCGGCAACGCCGCCTGCGGTGAAATCGGTTCCCGCCGCCCTTGCCGTTCCCGATAGCGACGCCCGCCCGGACGGCCCGCCGAGCAATCCCGCCGCCGAAAAGCGCTATACCGCGCTCATCAATAATAGCCCCTGGTTCCGCGAAATCCGCGAAAAGGTGGAATGCGGCACTATCGACGATTCCGGCGTCAAGAAAACCTGCATCGACAGCTTCGGCGCGCGCCCAAAAGCCCTGCCCGCCAATTTCGTCGCCCCGCCGCCTGCCCCGCAGGCGAAACCCTGGACCGCGCCGAAGGAGTGAGGATGCGGGGCTTTGCCCCGCGCCCCATCTAAGGGGCTACGGCCCCTTAGAAATCCCGATTCCCTCGGGTTCACGCCGAAAGACGGCCTAAATCCCATCCCGCTAAAGGGATCGACAAGGGGCTAGCCCCTTGTCCAGAGGTGTCGGGGACAGCGTCCCTGACTGACCTACCCCGACGGCAGTGCCTTTTGCGCCCCGCGCAGGGCGGCAAGCCGCGCATTGGCATCGGCTTGTCCGGCGGGAAGCTTGCCGCTGGCAGCCGCAAGCGCGGCAGCGATATTCGCGTCTTCCTTTTCCGGCTTGCCAAGCGAGAGCAGCTTTGCCTTGGCGAGTTGCGCTTCGGCGGAAACCTTTTCCTTTTCGGCGCTTTCCTTCATGGCCTTCAGCGCCGTGCCGAGACCATCCGTCGTGCTGGCAAGACCGGCGGCCCGGCGGGCGGCTTCGGCCTGACGGTCGGCGACGGCGCGCTGCTGTTCGGCGCGGCTAAGGTCGCGCTGGGCGCGTTCCAGATCGGCGCGGGCGTTGCGCAGCTTGCTACCCGCTTCGGCGTAGGTCTGCTCCAGCATCCGCAGAAACTCTTCGGCATCGACCGCGTCTTGCTTTTCCCGTTCGATATCGGGGCTCATTTGTTCGAGCATATCGAGCAGGGTCGTCAGGCTTTTTTCGACGGCGGCTTTCTTGGCCGGATCGGTTTCAGCGGCGGCCTGCGCGCCCAGATGCTCGGCGGCGGCGAGGCGCTGATTGTAGAGCGCCACAATCGCATCGGCCTCTTTCTCTTCCTTATCGAGGGCGATGCGCGCTTGCGCAACTTCGCGGCCCAATTGGTCGAGATGCTGTTCCATCGTGCGCAATTCGGCCTCGGTCGCGGCCTTCGGGTCCCAACGGACCAAGGCTTCAACACCGGATTTAATCGCTTGATCGGCCTTAACGCCCAGCAGATTCTTAATGAAGGCGAACATCGTGTCTTCCCCTGATGAAAATTAGCCGACCAAGGCGGCAGCGTTTAACAGTCCGATAGCGATTTGCCAGCCCGCGAGCGTAATCGCGGCGGCCATATCGCCCTTTTCAATCCGGCTCGGCAGCGATGGGGCGATGAGCCGGGCGATGGTGAAAATCGCCACCTGCACGACGACGCCAATCGCGCCCCAAATAAGAATATCGAGCACCGTCTGCGCGGTGGCGAGGGTCGCCCCCAGCGGCAGGGCGAGGCCGAGGGTTGCCGCCGACAGGCTAACGGCGGCGGCGGTATTGCCCGCAGCCACCAACTCCCGCTCTTTCATCGGCGTCAGCAGCGCGTGCAAGCCGACACCGACGACCAGCAGAATGGCGGTGATCAGGAAGTGCATCACCAAAAGGGGCAGACCCGTGGCGAGCCCGGCGAGAATATCGGTCATTAGGCAAGTCCCAAACTGGAGAGGGGCAAATCGATACCGAGGTAGAGTTCTACCCAGGCTTCATCGGGCGTTTCCGAGGCGAAGACCAGCAGATACTCGGCTTCCGGCGCAGGGGCCTTCAGACCGGTGTCACGCGCATAGAGCATAGCCGATACGGTGCGTTCCATCACCCCGTCGGGGGTTTCGCGCGTCTCGGTCAGGCGGCGCGGGGCAATGCGGCGCTCGCCGGGGAGCCATTGGCGCGTGTAGGTATGGCCTGCTTTGGTTTGGAACTCGGGCCAGCCGATCATCCCGTCTTCCTTGGCCAGCCAAAAAGCCCATTCGTCGGCATCCGCCGGAAAAACTTCATCGATCTTGGCGAAATAGCGCGCGGTATCGGGCTTTCCCTGGGCCGAAAGCGCCACTTCAACGAAGCTTTGCTCGCCAATTGTTAGCCACGCGAGGGTTGGTGCGGTCGCGCTGTCTTTTTCCCCCGCGAGCGTGCTGATCGCCGTCACGCTCACCACCCCGCCCCCATTGGCCGGGCGCGGCACGGGGGAGGTCGGCCCCAACAGAATGAAGGAGGAGGGGTCGAGCGTTAGCCCCATGCCGAGGCGCAAATAATCGGGCCGGTAGAGGGTTTTACCGGAAACCTTATTCTGAAGAATGCTTTTGCCCAGCCCAAAAGGGGTCGATCCCATATCACTCTCCGCTGACGCGGCGGGCTTATTGCGCCGCCGCAGGATAAACCAATAGACGGCACCGCCCACGACGAGCAGCACGATGACCCAACCCCAGCCGAAGCCGCTGCTTTCCTCCTGCGCCACATCGGGCGGCAGATAATTCGGATCGCGCGGCTTACCCGCTTGGGCGGCGATCGACCGGTCGACTTCGGCGAGCTTAGCCTTCATCTCCGGATCGGTCTGCGCCAGCTTATCGGCCTCCGCACGCCAGGCGAGATAGCTGGGGTCTTCGGCGCGATTGTGGAAAAAGGCGGCGTGGCTCGGCGTGCTGAGCGAATTCATCATGAAGAACAGCATGGCCGCATCCATCATGCCGAAGCGCGACGGCCCGGCATAATAGGGCGGTACATATTGCTGATAGGCGGGGTTTTGGCGCGGGACGCGCAAGCCGCTGCTGGTGGTGTAACTGCCGCCGCTGTTCGACGAGAAAGGGCCGCTCCCGGCATTCGGCACGCTGCCGGTGCCGCTTCGGGGGGCCGCAGGGGCCTGTTTCGCCTGGAAATCCGAAAGGCCCTGCCGGGACGTAGCGCGCGAGGCATCGCGGTCGCTGGACGAGAGCGAGGGGGTACGGCTGGGCGCACTCGGTGTCGCACTCGGGCGGCTGTAGCCGCCGGAGGAGCCGCTATTGCCGGAAAACGAGGGGGTGCGCGAACTGCTGCTGCCAGAGCGCGAATAGCCGCCACTGGAGCGGCCGCCGCTGCTGCGCGCCTCGGCCCCGTCACTCCACAGCGCCACCGCCGCAGGAGCGGCCGCGATCAGCGTCGCGACGGTACGCGCGCTAACCAACGCCGGAAGAGGATGGGAGACTGCCACGAGAGCGGCCAAGATAATCGCTAGCCCTTGACGCAAGATCCTCACCCGCTCCCACTCCCTTATCGCGCGCCCTTGCGGACCTCTCGGGCGGACCAAACCGCCCGCCGCGCATTATACTTAGGAAACGGGTCGGCGTCTTGCACCTCTCGCAGCAACAAATCTTCCGGCTATCGCGCCGCCCGCACTTTCCCGAGGAAGCTATTGACCTGCTGGTCCAGCATCATCCCGCTCTGGCGCAGGTCCGCAGCCGCGGTCAGCACAAATTCAGCCGAATTTTTAAGATTTCGCGCCGCCGACGAAACGTCGCCGACCATTCCCGACACGTCCGAGGTGCGATGCGCCACGTCTTGGGCGTTGCGGGCGATTTCCTGCGTCGCAGCCCCTTGATTGACGACGGCATTGGCGATGACGCCGCTGGTATTATTCACCTCCAACATCGTCGCCGTGACCTGCCGAATGGAGGCCGCCGAACTTTGGGTAGCCGCCTGAATGGCCTGGACTTGCGCCGAAATTTCTTCGGTTGCCCGGGCGGTTTGGTTTGCCAGCGCCTTCACTTCCGACGCCACGACCGCAAAGCCTTTGCCCGCATCCCCCGCCCGCGCGGCTTCGATTGTGGCATTAAGGGCCAGCAGATTGGTCTGCCCGGCAATATCGGCGATAAGCTTAACGACAAGGCTGATACGATTGGCTGTTTCGGCCAAATCTTGCACTTTCTCGTTACTGCTGCCCGTTTGCGCGACCGCCTGTTCGATCATGCGCGTTGATTCCGACACGCGCTGTCCGATTTCGGCAATCGACGCGCTAAGTTCAACCGTTGCCGAAGCGACGGTTTGCACGCCCTGCGTGGCCTGCTCGGCGGAGGCGGCCACATCGGATGAGCGTTGCGAGGTTTGCTGCGAAGTGGTCGCCATGCCCTCGGCGGTGGTTTCCAATTGGGCGGCGGCGGTATTCACTTGTTGGATAACAGCGCCGATACTCTGTTCGAACGCGCGGATGCTCGCTTCGATGATCCGGGCATGATCGAGCTTTTGAGCCTGGTCCCGGGCTTGATCCTCACGCAGAACCTCGGCTTCCTGAAGCTGGCTTTGGAAGGATTGCAGCGTCTCGGCCATCCGGCCAATCTCGTCGCGGCGCTGACCGATATCGATCCGGCTGGTCAAATCCCCCGCCGCCAAACTCGCCATGCGCCGGTCGATCAACGCCAGGGGGAGCGTGATATTGCGGCCAATCATATAAATGATGAAGGCCATGACCCCAACGAAGAGCAGGAGGAGAGCGCCAATTTGCTTGATTAGATCATTAAAAACTTTATCAACATCATCGATATAAACACCACTTGTTATGTAAATTCCCCAGGGATCGAAACGCTTCATATGATTAATTTTTAAAACCGGCTGATCAGACCCTAGTTTTTTAAAGTAATAATTCAGTTGAGCTTCTGATTTTTCGCGCATCAAGGCCATTTGCGCCGTGATGATCGGCTTGCCCTGGCTATCTTTCAGGCCGGTTGCATCCTTTCCCTCCAACTGCGGCACGACCGGATTAATTAGCATCACCCCGTCCAAGGTAGCGGCGGCGATGTAATTTTGACCGTTCTCGTATCGCATCGCAGAAAGATGATCGTGAAATTCTTTCAGCGCTTGCTCCCGGGGGATACGCCCTTGCGTTACCTGGTTTTCATAATATTGCGCGCTCGAATAGGCTAAATCCGTTACCGCGCGGAGCTTCGCGAACCGATCCTCCATCATTTGCGCGCGCATAATATAGGTTATAATTCCGCTAATAACGATTACAGATAGGGTTGAAAGACCTAAAATAATCCATAATTTTTGCTTAACACTCAATTTGCTTAACATGGCAATACTCCACACCTTTAAAAAGATCGCCTACCGATAAAATCCCGCCTAAAAAGAGAATTATTATCACGCAATAGCAACCAATGATGTGTTTTAGCAGAGTGTCGCAGTGCGAGAAATTGTTAAAAAATACCACAGAACCATCGGATGCCTGCGCAAAGCTGCGCAGGCACAGAATTAACGCTGAACTGAAGAGACGGGGCGGGCGTCTAGACGGTAAAAAAAGCGTCGACCGCCAAGGTTAGGCGACTTGCGAGTTTGCGCTGATACGCCTCCCCCCGCAGGGCTTTTTCGTCTTCCCGGTTGGACAAAAACCCCATTTCCACAAGAATCGAGGGGATATCGGGGGAGCGCAGCACGGCGAAATTGGCCTGGCGATGCGGCTTTTGCAACGGCGGGAAAGCCGGGGTCATTTTCGCTAAAGTGGCATGGGCGAGGGCGAGGGAGTTATTCGTCGTCTCGCGGTGCATCAGGTCGAGCAGGATAGTTTTCACCTGCCGGGAATGGTGCGACAGGTCGAGCCCGCCGACAAAATCGGCGGCATTTTCACGGTCAGCCAGCGCGGCAGTCATATTATCGGAGGCTTTATCCGACAGGGTATAGACCGAAAAACCGCGTGCATCAGGG
>NZ_JBILQX010000264.1:0-3625 GCF_044372965.1 Elstera sp.
CGGGCCGGGCCGCCTGCTGCATAGCAGTGTCACCGATCTAGCCGATTGCGCCGCCGAAACCCTCAGCCCCACCCATCTTGAGCGGCGCAAACTGCTCGATCCCCGCGCGAGTTCCGAGTTGGTCGACGCCGCCCTACTCATGCTGCGCCGGTCGCAACATCACGCAACTTTGCTGGGCCGAAAAACCGCCCTGGAGCGTGTCGCCTATGCCGTGCTCGACCTTGCCGATCAATTCGGCGCGCGGGTCCGGGGCCTCGCCTATGCCGAGGTGATTTTCCGCCTGCATCTTACCCGCGCCGATCTGGCCGATTGGTTGGGCCTCACCGGCGAGACCGTGAGCCGCTGCCTCAATGCCCTCAAACGGCAGGAGATCATCGGGTTCGACACACCCGAAATCATCACCATCAAAAACCTTAAAACCCTGGAAGCCGCGACGGGGGGCGAGCGCCCCTCGTTCATGGCCAAGGGGCTGCGCCTTCAAACCGAACCTTGAGAAAGGAAAACCCATGTCGACGACTCCCTCCGAAGATCGGCGGTTCTATGCAACTGCCTGGCGCTGGCATTTTTATGCGGGGCTTTATGTTGCCCCGTTCCTGATCATGCTCGCCGTCACCGGGCTGCTCATGCTGTGGTCGGCGGTATTGGTCGGCCGTGACGGCGAAAAGATTTATTCGGTCGCCCCACAGGCTACCACTGTTGCCGTTTCTGCCCAGGCTGCCGCCGCCGAAGCCGCCGTTACGGGCGGGAAAGCCGTTCAATACATCGCCCCGCGCACCGCTGAGCAGCCCGCTGTTTTCCGCGTGAATGGGGCCGCCGGGCCGCACATGGTCGCGGTCGACCCCTACACCGGCGCGGCGCTGGGGACGTGGGACCGGCGCTCGGGCATCTATGATCTCGCCAGTAAGATTCACGGCACGCTCTTCTTAGGCGATGTCGGCGATTGGCTAATCGAGATCGCCGCCGGGTTCGGTATCGTGCTGATCGTCACCGGCCTGTACATGTGGTGGCCGCGCGGCGGGCAGAGTTTTCGGGCGGTTTTGGTGCCTGATTTAGCGGCACGCGGGCGGGCGTTCTGGAAATCCTTACACATTACCGTTGGGGCTTATGCCGCTGTGATCCTGGCCGTGTTTCTGCTCACCGGCCTGACCTGGGCGGGCGTCTGGGGCGAGAAATTCACCCAAGCCTGGAGCACGTTCCCGGCGGAGAAATGGGACAATGTTCCCCTCTCGGATGAAACCCACGCCAGCATGAACCACGGCGGCGTTAAGGAAGTCCCCTGGACGCTGGAGCAAACGCCGATGCCCGCTTCCGGCTCAACCGCCGGGGCCGTGGGAATCGCGCCGGGCACACCGGTAACGCTCGATAGCGTTATTGCCTTTGCGCGGGTGCAAGGGTTCGACGGGCGCTTCCAACTGGCTTTCCCCAAGGGCGACAAGGGCGTTTGGACCCTCTCGCGCGATACGATGAGCAACGATAGCGCCGACCCAACCTCGGACCGCACGGTTCATCTTGATCGTTTCACCGGCAAAGTGCTGGCGGATGTCGACTTCGCCGCCTATGGGCTGGCGGGCAAAGCGATGGCTATCGGAATCGCCTTCCACGAGGGCGATATGGGCGTGTGGAATATCGCCCTGGTCACAGTTTTCTGCCTGTCGATCATTTTGATGTCGGTCAGCGGCATCATCATGTGGTGGCTGCGCCGCCCCCAGGGCGCAGGCAGGTTGGTGGCCCCGCGCGCCATGGCAGATATGCCGCTCTGGAAAACCGGCGCGATCGTCATGGTCGCCGCCTCGTTGCTGTTCCCGCTGTCCGGGGCCGTGCTGATTACGGTGCTGGTGCTGGATATGCTGTTGCTCTCGCGGATCAAACCCTTGAAGAAAGCGCTAAGCTAGAGAGAGCCCCCTCCTCGGCGTTCGTCGCCGGGGAGGGGGTTTTTTATGTCGGGGAACCGCAGGCCGGGTTGGTCCGCAGGCGCTGATCGGTCTGCGCGCTTTTAGCGCCCCCCGCCGCGTAATGGTCGATGGCGGCGTCCAGGCCCATGGCAGCTCAATTGTTTGGCATCATAGGGCCCTGCAAAGGCAAATTCGCCCGAAATCTCGAGTTTAACATCTCGAAAATCAAGCCGATCAAATAGTGAAATATTTATGTAAGGAAGTGGTGCCCAGAGCCGGGATCGAACCAGCGACACTGCGATTTTCAGTCGCATGCTCTACCAACTGAGCTATCTGGGCGCCCGTCGGAACGAAGGGGGGTATAGCCGAGGTTCCGGGGGGCTGTCTAGGTGTTTTCTCTCGGCACTCCTGCCCCGAATGGCGGTTTAATCGTCATCCGGGCGGGGTGTAGTTTCGCTAAAGGCTTCTGCCGCCTCATCTTCTTCCAAAGGCTGGCCCGGAACCCGATAGGATTCCGTCAACCAACGCCCCAGATCGAGCTGTTGGCAACGCTCCGAACAGAAAGGGCGAAAGCGCGGCTCGCTGGGGCGGTTGCACAGCGGGCAGCCGCCCCCGACGCGGATCGACACGGGCTCGAACACGGTCATGATACGGGTCTCTCCTCTAAACAGAAGCGCGGGGCCTGCCCCAAGCGCGCCGTTGCCGCTGCGCGGGCCGCCTGCCCTTGCGGCGTTTCCAGCCAAGCTAGAACGGGCGCAGGAACGGCAATAGGGGCGCGCATCTCACCGGTGTAAACCAGCCGGCGCAGGGCGGCGAGGGCGTGCCCTTCCGGCCCCAGCAGCAAATCGCGCAGGGGCGGCCCTCGGTGCGGGCGGGTGAGTTCGATCAACCCGCCGCGCGTCGGCCCCAACAGGTCGGTTGCGACGGGATCGCGCGCCAACTGGCTTTTGAAGGGGTCCAGCGCCCGGTTGAGCGCGCTTGTCGGCAAGCGGGGGGGATCGATGACGATCAGGCCACCCACGCCACGCAGACGCAGTTGCCGCGCGATTTCGATAAGGCAGGCTGTTACCAGCCCCTCCGGCGGGCGCGTATCGCCGCCTTTATCGATATCGATGGCCGTCAGCGCGCGGGTGGGCTCAATCGACAGCCGCGCGCCACCCGGCAAGGTCACATCGGGCGAACAGGCTTCCGCTAACTCCGCGTCAATCTCCAAACGCTCGAACGGATCGACCAACGCGGGGGCAATTTGCGGATCATAGCCTGCCGCGCGCAGTTCCGGGGCCAGCGTGAGGGGCGCGATGATCGGGTCGGCTTTCGCCCCCAGCGCCGTAAGCACGCGCAGAACCGGCGCGGCGGCACCGCTGGCGGGACCGGGCGGGCCGTCGCGGCTAAGACCATCCGCCTGGGCGAGCAGCGCGACAAGCTCCTGCGCCAGCGACTTCCGGTAGAGGCCCGAGGCTGCGGGCAGCGCCGTCAGCCCGAACCCCGCCGCGAGCCGCTCGGAGGGCAAAAGCTCCGCCAGAACCGTCCGCAAGCGCGTGCGCTCGGCTTCCGGCAACTGCCGGGCGACGGAAAGCTCGCCCGTGCGCCCTTCCAGAAAAAACAGGGAGAGCCGCGTTCCGGCCCATTCCATCGACCGGGTCACGCCCATCGGCTTATCGCCGGAGGCCGCGCGGCTGACCTGCACCAGCAAGCGGGTGCCGAGCGGGAGGCTTGCCGCGCTCGTGCCACCC